>WFND01000167.1 GCA_015484575.1 Helicobacteraceae bacterium | reverse complement strand
TAATAGCACTCTTTAGTATCTTGTTTACCATACAGATATTCATAGTCGTCAATCGTGCAATAGATTCATACGAGAAAGAACTAGCCGACAACTACTCCGTTATCGTTGTAGCCAAAAGCTCTATAAAGGAGAGTGATTTTTTATCTGCACATAAGATAATCTTATCCACAGAACCTATAAGCGTTGATGAAGTTTTAAAACGTATCACTAAAAATATGAAAAAGAAAAATTTAGACCTTTTAAAAATATCACTTCCTAAATTTTATCGGGTTCATCTAAAAAATTACCCCTCACCGACACAGATAAAAAAACTAAACGAGGCACTTTTAAAGATACCGTCTATCAAGAAGGTAGAGAGTTTTTCACAAACACACGACACACTCTACAACTTACTGGTTCTTTTTAAATATGTTGTTAGCATTTTGGCTGTTTGTGTCTTTGTAGTAACCTCTTTATTGATAATCAAAGAGATGAGAATCTGGCAGTTTCAACATATGGAGCGTATGAATATCATGGCACTATTTGGAGCACCTGTCTGGTTGCGTTCTGCTGTGTTATTTCGCCTATCTATCGTTGATGCCGTAATCGCATCTATCTTGGTTATAGGTACATTTTTCACTTTAGACAAGCAAGAGTGGCTTCATCAACAGCTTCATAATGTAAATATTGATATAGATATTTTCTTACCGCTGTCTGATGGGGCTGTTTTATTTCAGGTAGCGTTAGTAGTATCTATTATATTGGCAACACTGATAATTATGGGTCATAAAGAAGAGGTTTGATGCGTTTAATTTTTACTCTTTTATCTATATTTATAGCTCTTACATGTAACGCTAAAATATCTATTGATGAGAAGATTATAAACACAAACTCAAAACTCAAAACATTTAATAAATCGACAAAAAATATCCACTCTAGTATGGCAAAAAATGCAAAAGCCATATTGAAACAAAATCGCACAATCTTAAAACAGCAGCGTGAACTTGAAAAATTAAGAGCAGAACTAAAAGAGAAAAACAGATTATACGAGCAGAATAAAAAAGAGCTTTCACTACTAAAAACTTCACAAGATGACCTTCAGACAGCACAAAATGAGATTGAACAAAAGTTAGCATTTGCCATAGCTAAAAATGCTTCACTCTCACTTTTACTAACTGACGAACGTGCCAAAAATGCACAGAGTCTTATAACAGAAGAGGCACTAAAAATTTTATGCAAACAGACAGAGGATAAGATAAAAAATCTACAAAGCTCTCATAGCGGTAATGACAGTGCCATAAAAATTTTAAAAAGCAGAATTTCGGATCTGAGAACATCAATAGCTCTTATTGACTCAAAAGAGCATAAATTGGCTCTAGCGGTAGATGAAAATAACAGAGCATTAAAAAAACTAAATGAAGAGACAAAAGCGTATCAAAAAGAGTTAAACAGACTGCTTCAGGGTCAAAAAAACTTGAAAAAGACACTCGCTCGTCTAAATATTATCAAAAAAGAGAAGATAAAAGAGAAAAAAGATGCTAAGAGAAAAAGACTCTTGGCACAGAAAAAAGAGAGAGAACAGGAGATACTAAAAGCCAAAAAAGAGCAGGAAAATTTCTTGGCAGATACAAAAAATCTACCAAAAGTAAAACAGCTCGGAAGCAGTTATCAGAGAATAAAAACAAAAAGATACAGAGGCAAAAAGACAATATCTCCACTAGATGGATACAGTGTTACTAAAAAATTCGGACCATATACAGACCCTATCTATAATATAAAAATCTTTAATGAATCTGTATCTTTAAAACCAAAAAATGCAAATGCAAAAGTAAAAAACATACTAAACGGCAAAGTTGTTATGGCTCAAGAGATGGCGATGCTAGACAATGTCGTCATAGTTGAACACAAAAATGGACTACACACTATATATGCTCATTTAGACAAAATAGCACCAAGTATCAAAAAAGGTAAAAAAATCCGTAAAGGCTCTATTATAGGACGTGTCAATAAAGAGTTGATGCTAGAAGTTACTCAAAAAAACTACCATATCAACCCTTTACAGCTTATAAATTAACACTCTTGTAACACTTTACATTTATAATAGTAGAATATTTTTTTTATAAGGAAAAATCATGTTTAAAGCTCTTCTTATCTTAACTTTGTTAACTTCGCTCTCATTTTCTAAAATGTTTCAAAGCGTTCCTCCCCAAGATGCTAAATTATTACAAAAAGGCAAAACGAAACTTTACTGTCCAAATTGCGGTATGAATCTTGTTAAATTTTATAAAACTTCTCACGCACTAAAAGAGAATACCAACACACTCCAATACTGCTCTCTTCACTGCCTTGTAGATGCAAATCAGCATACAGATTTAATAAAAGCAAAAGTTGTAGATGCAAAAACATTAAAATTTATAAATGCACATGATGCCTACTATGTTATCGGCAGCAAAAAAGCCGGTACCATGAGCATGAACAGTAAATACGCATTTTTATCAAAAGAGGATGCACTAAAATTTCAAAAAGCAAATGGCGGTAAAATATATAACTTTCATCAAGCAGTAGATATAGCATACCGAGACCTTGCAAAAGATAATAAGATGATAAACAAAAAACGTAAAATGGCATCAAAAAAAGGTGCTATGATATTTGATAAAATGTGCAAAACTGCAAACAGACCGGCATTTCACTCTTACGCCGCTGCAAAAGAGTATGTTTTGCACAGTGGTTCATGTGCAAAACTAAAAGATAGACAGGCACAGGCAATCGCTATCTATCTTGTTAAAAAATCAGTGCCGAATCTATCTAATGCCATAAAAGTTCCATCAGATGCAAAGTGCCAAATATGCGGTATGTTTGTATCAAAATACCCAAAATGGGCGGCTAAAATCACCACAAAAGAGAATAAAACATACTTTTTTGACGGAAATAGAGACATGTTTAAATTTTATCTAAACAGCAAAGAAAATCTTGATAAAATTTTAGTTACAGACTATTATAATATAATTGCAATACCGGCAGAAAAAGCGTGGTATGTTATCGGCTCAAACGTATATGGACCTATGGGTAATGAACTCGTCTCATTTTCAAGTAAAGCAGATGCCATGAGCTTTAAAAAAGATCATTTCGCTACAGAAGTTTTAAACTTTAAAAGCGTAACACCGGCTATAATCGAGAAACTATAAGGATACTCTTATCACAAAACTCAGTTACATATTTATATCACTGTTAAGTATTTTGATTTTATCTTCTGCTTTTATAGCTGTTTATGTACATTTTACTCACAAGTCACGCTCTATTGAAGCAGTCGCAAATCTTACGACACTTCCTTGTATCTCTCTCGGAGTTGAGTACTTTGAGAGTAAAAATAGAGTCTATGCAGATAGCAGAGATAAACTTTTTGCCACTATGCAACCTATAAATATGATGGATTTTGTATATGCCAAATAAACTTTTTTTAAATTTTCTATTTTTACTTTTATACAAACATAGAGTAAAACATCTAAGCATATTTTTCATATCTACTCTAATAGTTTTTATACTTAGTAGCGTACTTTTACTCTCTCACGCTCTGCAAGAAGATATAAAACAGACACTAAAATCTCAACCTGAATTTACCATACAGAAGATGCGTGGAGGAAGAAGTGTTGATGTTCCTCTCTTTTGGGCTGACGGGTTTGAGAGCATAGAGGGAGTTGTAGATGTAGAGCCTAGGGTTTATGGAGAGTACTTTTATGAACCGAACGAGCATCATTTTACTATAGTAGGTATAGATTTTTTTGAACTAGCCCACAGCAAAAAACTTAAGAAAATTATCTCCGATATAGATATAAAAAAGTTTCTATCAAAGCCAAATATGATTATAGGTCAGGGTGTAAAAGCTTTTTTAGACAGGTATCATTTTTTTGATTATTATGTTTTCAGACCACCTGATCGCTCTAAAATAGAGGTAAACATATACGACTACTTTCCAAAGGAGAGTTCTCTTGTCAGTAACGATATGATTATTATGGATATAGATTTGGCACGTCAGATTTTAGGTGTTGATGAAGATGAAGCGACAGATTTTGCACTTTACAGTCCAAATGAACTAGAGGCTGACAATATAAAAATAAAGCTTATTTTACAGCACTTTGATACAAGAATAATTCAAAAATCAGATATACAAAAAGCTTACGACAAGCTGTTTAACTATAAAGGCGGCATATTCCTTATACTCTATATGATAGTTTTACTTACTTTTATGATGATACTGTATCAGCGTTACTCTATGATTCAAAGCAGTGATAAAAAAGAGATAGGGATACTAAGAGCCTTGGGTTGGAGTATAAAAGATGTTATCGTCTTAAAAATAGGTGAGAGCTTTATAGTTGCAATTTTTGCATTTTTACTTGGGTTTATTCTCGCTTTTATATATGTATTTTTTCTAAATGCACCACTTTTGGGAGCTATATTTTATGGATATTCAAATCTTCCTACAGATATAGTATTAAACAAGAGCGTAGATTTTTCTGCTGTTTTTCTGCTGTTTTTATTTTATATATTACCTTTTATGGCAGCTGTTTTAATACCCGCATGGCGTTCTAGCGTGATAGATCCTCTTGAGGCAATGAGATGATAAAACTAGAAAATATCAATAAAATATATAATCAATCCCGTCCAAATGAGTTTCATGCTCTAAAAAATATATCTTTACATGTAAGCGAAGGTGAATTGATTATATTAAAAGGTGTAAGCGGTAGTGGAAAATCAACACTGCTAAGCATCATAGGCTCATTAATCAAACCTAGCAGCGGTTCGGTAGTTATTGACAATCAAAGCATCGCAAAGCTTCCAGATCTTCACGCCTCTGTTTTTCGTGCCGATAAACTCGGTTTTATCTTTCAGTCTTTTAATCTTTTTGAAGAGTTAAGCGTAGCTGAAAATATCACTACGCCTCTAATACACAAATCAATAACACCAAAAGAGTTAAAAGACAAAACCGCAACAGCTATGAACACGGCACAGATTCAACACAAAGCTAACACGCAGGTAAAACTACTCTCTGGTGGAGAGAAGCAGAGATGTGCAATAGCTAGAGCTTTGGTAAACTCACCAAAAGTGATTTTATGTGATGAACCTACGGCAAATCTTGATGCAAAAAACTCTAAAATATTTATTAAGACTATAAAAAAGTTGCATGATGACGGTAAGACTATCGTCATAGCTACACATGACAGCATTTTTGATTCTATAGATGCCAAAATAATAAATATACAAAACGGTACTATTGTTTAAATGATTTTTCTCTCAAACGGCGTTATAGTATTTTTATTTATAGAGACTCTTCTTCTTATACTTTTAAGTGTAGCTTTTATAAATGTTTTAACTATCTTAAAATCGTGGAATTTTGAAGCTACTACAACAAAACAGTATATTTTAGAAAAACGCTCATATCTTGTACTGCTTATCATCTTTTTTACCCTTAGTTTTAAGATTATCTTATTGCCGTATTTTGCCTATATGATAGATACTCTCTCAGATGTTGTTCCCGGAGCTATGTGTGCCGCAGGTGTTATAAATGCAAATAAGTATGGCGTATGGCTATTGTGGTTAAAAATATTTATACTCTTTTTAGTCGGTATCTGGATTATCTTAAACCACTACGACTTAAAGGCGGAAAACTATCCATTTTTCAAAAAAAAGTTGTGGCTGTTTATCTTGATATTTGCTCTTATTGCCGGTGAGAGTGTTCTTGATATTTTATATCTTAAAAATATCTCTACAAAAAGCATAGTCTCTTGCTGTTCTAGCATATATGGTGCTTCTGGCATATCTAACCCTATACCTTTTGACTTACATGTAAATGAACTCTTAGCTCTGTTTTATCTGCTATTTACACTAAGTATAACGACTGCCATATACCGTTTTAAGTTTTTCTCACTTCTTAGCAATATCGCTTTTTTATATATAGCTTATTATGCGGTAGTCTATTTTTTTGGTACATATATCTACGAACTTCCTACTCACCTTTGCCCTTTTTGTATGCTTCAAAGTGGATATTATTATATAGGATATTTTATCTGGGGAACTCTCTTTTTAGGTACATTTTTCGGTATGAGCGTAAGTATAATAGAGTATCTTACAGATATAGATTTATCAAGATTATTTAGATACTCTATCATATTCAATACAACATTTATCCTAATTTGTAGCACTTATGTGCTATTGTACTATATCAAAAACGGAGTCTTTTTATAATGAAGAAATTTCTACCATATCTTATCATAGTTTTAATAGTTGCAGCTATTGTCGGTATATTTTTATCTCGTGCATCAAAACAGCAGATGTTAACAGTTTATGAGGGCAATACAGAGAAAAAAGCTCTTAATATAAAGCTAAATCACTATCAAGATACACAGTGCGGTATGCCCATAAAACATCTTGAAGATTCGGCTCAAGTGATCGCACCGGATGGAAAAACATGGTTTTTTGATGATGTAGGATGTATGGCAAAATGGATGGAAGATAAGAAATTCAAAGATAAATTAACAATCTGGGTATATGCCATAGACACAAAAAGATGGATAGATGCAGATAAAGCATGGTATTCACTTACAGATCACACTCCTATGCACTACGGTTTTGGTGCTTATGAGAAAAAGAGAGATAATTATATAGATTTTGATACTATGACTCTTAAAATGCTAAGAAATGAAAATATGAGCAATCCTTACTACAGAAGGGAACTTCTTGGACAACATTAACCTACTCTCAATCATTGCAATAGCCTTTGTTGGCTCTTTTGGACACTGTATCGGTATGTGCGGTGGTATAGTTATGGCATACTCTACTGCAAAAGTTGATAGCCGTTGGAGTCATCTTATACAGGTCAGCTCTCACATACTCTACTCTCTTGGACGTGTTTTAACATACACTATCTTAGGAGTTATGTTTGGTTATCTTGGCGGTGTAGCAACATTTTCAAATACGGCAGATGGGATACTTCTGTTTATTGCCGGTATAGCTATGGTTTTAACAGGTGCTTCACTCCTTGGCAAGATAAAATTTTTAACTATCATAGAACACTCTCTATCTGCAAATACTCTGTATCAAAATACATTTAAAGCTATGCTAAAGAGCAAAAGCCTGATAAGTTTTTTTATCTTAGGCATGTTAAACGGTCTAATGCCTTGTGGTTTTGTTTACTTTTTTGCCATCACCGCTGCTAGTACGGCAAGTCCATTTTGGGGTGGTGTAGTCATGATGCTCTTTGGTCTTAGCACAATTCCTGCCATGTTCTCTCTGGGGTACTTTGTAGGTATATTTAAGCAGAGCAGTTTTAGAGCTTTGATGGTAAAACTAGCAGCTATTGCGGTCGTTATCTATGGACTTCTTACCATACACAGCGGATATGGATATATCACAGATCCGACTAAGACGCTAAGAGATTGTCATTAACCCAAATTATGTGCTTTAACGAACCACTATATACTTTTCCGGTATGACATTTTTATATTTTGGCATACTTTTTCCTATGGGTGCATTTATATATGTAGGATCAGCTATAACATAGTGATGAGAAGAGATATTTAGTGTATCTCCTTTTAAGGGAACTTCAACTGCTGTTGCCATATGATCTGGATATTTTATACCGACAACATTAAAACCCAATAAGTTTTTCACTAGATAAGCAAACAAGACGGCTCTGTCTTCACAATCTGATTTTTTATAATACAGAGTCTCTTGGGCGAACATAACTTTTTCTCTAGCAAACTGCTCTTGGTCAACCTCATATTTAAAAGCGTGTTGTACAAAATAGAGCAAGATATTTATGGCTTCACTTGCCGGTTTTGAATCTATAACGGGTTTTAATGACTCTACTAAAGATGTAGAACTCTCATAAGAGAGTGGTGCATTAAAATACGAGCCATAATCAGCTTGTGGATAACTGCTCATAAAGTCTATTAGATTTTTATTGTATCTTACATGTAAAGTATATTTTTCTCCACGATAGCGAAATTTTAACTTTCTCTCTTTGTCATCTTTAGTAAATTTTGGGATATTTTTCAGACCCAAATCGAGAGCCTTAATAGCATCTGGGTAGTTTCCTTCATAAGTACGCAAAGAGCCTAATGAAGTTTTAATGTTATAATAATCAAGAGCGTAATAACGGGAGTTTGAAAGTGTATAATTTGGTGTTGAGTAGATAGGTTTTTTAGATTTGCTCAGTATAACAATATCGCTATCTTTAAGGGCGACTTTCAGATCATAGCCTAACTGATTTAATATAAACCACTGAAACAGTTTTGCTTCATTTTTATCTCTATATAGCTTAAAAGATAACTTCTCACATAACAGATACAAAGCCCAATCATTTAGCTTGTATCTCTTTACATGTAAAGATAGTTCATCTATAAGTTGCTTGTAAGAACTACTGCTTAAAGTGTCAAAAAAATTTGTAATTCCGCTCTTATTTTGGGGTTGATAGTGTGCTAGAGTTAGGCTTTTATCTAACTTGAGAGAAAATTTTGTTGCAAAAAGAGAGATATATGTTAAATTCTTATCTACTTTTTTAATCTCCGGCTTCTCTATTTTTGGTATATGCTTCGGCTCCGGTTTCTTAACAGCTCTGATAACAACGGGAGGTCCAACAGGTGTTGTTTTCTCTTTTAGAGTAATTTTCGGTAAAATTTTAGGCTTTTGCTTTTCATAAACTTTCAAGCCTTGCGACTCTCTGTATGCTTTCCATTTGGCATTTAAAAATGAGCGAAACTCACGCTCTCTTTGTGCTTTGTCATCCTCATAGGCTCTTATCTGATTTTTTTTAAAATCACTAAAACTCTGAGCAGACACCAGAGTGCCTAATAGTAAAAATCCTAATACATTAAAACGGCCAAATCGCTTGAACAAGCTTTGTACCCCATCCCTGTTTTGTTGCACGGTCTAAATCTCCTTCACTATTATAGAGTATTTTAGCTTCACTCATCTGAGAAGAGTTAATATTGTTATTTTGATCTATATCATACGGTCTGATAACTCCGCTAATCTGAATAACCTGCTTCTCATCATCTATCATTATCTCACGTCTTCCGCTTATAAAATAGTTTCCGTTTTGAAGCACTTTTACAACTCTAGCGGTGACGGTAGTGGTAAAAGAGGCATTTTTATTTGACGCACCTTTGCCTTTGTATGCCGATGTACTTTTAGCTTGAAAACCTACATTTGTCAAACCATTTGCCATATTTGCGTATGATGAGACTGCAGGATTTGTTCCACCCGCCGTAAATGTACCTCCACCCAAAGCACTAGAGTCATCTTCAGAGAGTGATTTATCAACAGAGTTTGAGCTTTTTGCAACTTCAGAGATGATGACGGTAACAATATCATTTACACGCATGGCTTTATGATCTGAAAAGAGAGGATTATCTCCCTGTCCAAAGATACTGCCTGTAGAGGTAAAATCTTTATCATCAACCTGTGCGGGCATCTCTTCTACATAACGAGGTGGTTTAAAATCCATCTCAGGCTCTGTCAGTTTGGCACTACACCCACTAAAAACAGATATAATCACTGTGGCTGAAAATATATATTTAATCATACATCTCTCTTTCGCTATAATTACATCTATACTAGCAAAAACAGTTCCAAAGGATATAGATTGAGTTTACGTACACAGATAAAAGATGATATTAAAGCGGCCATGAAAGCAAAAGATGTAGATAAGCGTAACGCTTTACGTCTTCTTGACAGTGCAATGAAGCAGATAGAGGTAGATGAGAGACGCGAACTTAGCGATGATGATGTTATAGCAATCATCTCCAAACAGATAAAACAGAGAAATGACGCTGCCTCTCAATACAAAAATGCTTCTCGTGAAGATTTGATGCAAAAAGAGTTAGATGAGATAGCATATTATCAGCCATATCTACCTGCACAACTAAATGATGAAGAGCTAAAAACAGCACTTGAGAAGATAATTGCACAACTCAATGCACAGAGTATGAAAGATATGGGTAAGGTTATGGGCATGGCAAAAAGTACCATAGGCACGAAAGCAGATGGAAAACGTATTAATGAGTGTGTAAAAACTTTACTTAAATAAGATATAATTGTGAAAATAAAATAGATTATAAGGTTAAAAAATGGGTACATGTGAAGAGCTACAGTATTATCAACTCGGTTTAATTTTCATCGTTTTAGTTGGTGGATTTTTCTATTACAGACAGTATGTTAGGCTCAAAGAGTTGGCAGAGAGTGAAAATTCTCTTCTTGATGAAGTCTATTTTGATGCAGTTACAAAGTTACCTAATCATAAAAATGTTGAAATTATTTTAAATGATCAGATAAGTAGATGTCAGCGTCATAAAAAATCTTTTTTTGTCGCTTATGTTAAGATAGATAATCTTGATAAAATTTTCAAAAGCAACTCTATTGAAAAAGCAAATGAGATGTTGCAAAAAGCCGGAGATAGCATATTTAACTCCATTCGTGATGAAGATTTGGTAGGTCATGTTACAAGAAACGGTTTTATTATCCTTTTTAATGAATATTTAGGCCAAGATAATCTTGAATATATCTATAAAAGATTAAATGACTCTCTAAAAGATGATTTTGAAATCTCTATCGGACTTAGTAAGTTTCCAAATGACTCACAAGACGCACAGTCTCTTATAGACTATTCACTACAAGCTAGTAAAAAAGTAGATGAAAAAGATACATACCACTCTCATCTATACAAGCAGGATTAAGCCCCTGCTTTTAACTTTTTAACAGCCTCTTCAACATTATCTTGACGCATTAAAGACTCACCTACTAAGAAAGCGTCAACACCTGCTTTATTTAAATCCTCTAGCTGTCCGTGTTCATATATGCCACTCTCAGCCACTATAATCTTGCCGTTTGGTATAAGAGGGATAAGTTCATAACATAAGTTCATATTCATCTTAAAGGTCTGTAAATTACGATGATTTATACCTATAATATCTGCTCCGGCATATATCGCCTTTGTTAAATCACCCCTGTCATGAACTTCTACTAGAACCTCTAAACCGAGATGTCTTGCATATCCTAGTAACTCTTTTAGTTCACTTCGAGACAGAGCAGCGGCAATCAAAAGTATAAAATCCGCTCCAAAAACCAGAGCTTCCAGCACCTGATACTTTGAAACTATAAAATCTTTTCGTAAAAGCGGAATACCTACATAGCGTCTAATTCCTGCTAAATACTCTAAATCACCTTGAAAAAAGTGAGGCTCTGTCAAAACAGATATAGCATTTGCTCCGCCACGCTCATAAGCCTGTGCAATAGCCAAAGGATCAAAATCTTCACGAATAACACCTTTTGAAGGACTGGCTTTTTTCACTTCGCTTATTATACGATACGGCTCTTGCGGTGTTGAACGCAAAAAACTGCTAACCTCTCTTGGTTGTCTGGCATTAAATGCCAATGATCTTCCTAACCAGTCTAAAGAGAACTTCTTCTCTCTAATTTGCAAATCCTCTTTTGTCTTTTTTATAATATCATCTAAAATCAACTACTTTTCCTTTAAACATTTTTCTATTGCATTTATATGTTTTTTAACCTCTTTATCGTCACTGCCTAACACTTTAACGACTTTATCCATAAGCTCTTTTGCCTCTTTACAACGATTTATTCGATAATAACCCCAAGCCAAGGAGTCCAGATAAAAAGCAGAATCAGGAGATATTTTCAAGGCACTTTTTACATACTTTATCCCCTCTTTAACTTGTATATCGTGTTCTATCATCAGATAACCGAGATAATTTAAAAAAAGAGGTGATGGCTTGTTTTTGATTACCTTTTTTAATTTACTCATAACATCTTTTAGCATTGATTTATCGCTCTTATCTTTAGAACTTTCATATAAAAAGATAGCATTTTGCCCTAGATATACGATGTCACCCTCTTTTTTATACAGCTCAAGAGCCAAACCGGCTGCTTTAGAGTACATCTTCTTCTCTATATACATCTGCAACAACATAGCGTCACGAACTCTGCTCTTTTGTAAAAACTTAAACAGTTTTTCTCTGCTGTTTTGGTATGAATATATTCTAATTATTGCTTCTGCTACCTCATCGCTAGGTTCAGACTCATACAGTCTTAAATATGTCTCAAGCATACCTTCAAGATTATTCTCTTTTGAATAAAAACTTGCCAATCTCATACATATCTTTTTAGAACAAGAGCGTAATCTGCTATGTGTCTCAAGTTGTGCTATCGCATCGGCTTTTCTATCAAGATTAACATACAGTATAACAGCCATCTGATCCAATATATCTTCATTATAATTTATAGCATAAGCACTCTCAAGATATTTTATCGCTGTATCATAATGTTTCTCTTTTATATATATCTCACTTGCCAAGAGATAATCCTCTTGTGCTTTAGTCTCATCAATTAAAGAGAGAACCTTTGCCTTTGCCGATTTATATTGCGATGTGGCAATAAGTCCTAAAACTTCATAGCGTCTGACTTTAAAATCATTACCCTCATTTTTCATATAATATTTACACTTTTTTAGAAGTGTTTTATAATCACCCGCTAGTGAATAATTTGCCAACTCTCTATATTTGTACTCTTTTTTTGCAGAGTTTTTATAGAGTGCTTCAAAAAGACCTGCAGCCGCACTAAACTCATGTTTCTCTTCAGCATACAAAGCATACATGATATAGGTATCTTCTTGTTCAAAAGCTTTTTTATCTGTCTGTTTTGCATAATCAATCTCTTGATGTGTGCTACATGCAGTAAAATATATGATAAACAGGGGTAAAAACAGTATTTTAATCATCTAATATTCCCGGACATTCTAGTTTTAATTCTTCTATGTTGTTTTTAAAATATTCCCAAAATGGAAAAGTTCTGCACTGCTTCGGTCTAGCTTCATATATAGCACACCCTCCACTCTCACGCTCAAAAAAGATACAGTCATAAGAGTCACCTACAATTTTCTCTATAAGTGAAAATCTGTATCCTTTTTTAATAAGATATTTTTTGTAAAACTCTGCGATGTCTATATCTAAAAGTTTTGATATATTTTGCATCTCTTGCGTAGTTACAAAAATATTTCCACTCTCACCGATACAACATTTTCCACCACAAGAGGCACATGCAGCAGCATTAAAAGCGTAACCGTATCCCTCTTTTCGTATTATAGATGACATTTTATACTATGTGTCCTTGCTTTTTTATAGAGCTTTTTTGCTTCATCGGAAAATTCATCTCCCTCAAAGGCAAAAAACGGTGCAAATGTATTCATTAATGATTTAGAATTTTTTCTTACATGTAACATCACAAGAGTAGCTTTTCTATCACGTTTTGAATGAACGAATTGTACATCAACCACTCTTAATTTCACGCTATAAAGTACGCCACATACAAGAGCAAACTGTTTTGCATCATAACAGAATATAAAATGTCCTTTGGGTTTAAGCATAGATGAGACTTTTTTGAAAAAATCTTCCATTGGCAAAGAGGTATTTGAACGTGCGGTTGCAATCATTTTATCTTCACTAAGTGATGCACCGTCATGATAAAACGGTGGATTTGATATAATATACTCATACTGCTTATCTGCATTAAAATCTAAAAAATCACTATGAGTAATCTTATAATCTATCTTGTTTATCTGTGCGTTTTTACCGGCATAACAGACAAAATCTTCTTGTTTTTCTACGGCTTCAAGGGATACATCTGGAAAATCTCTAGCTACTAAAAGTCCTAAAACACCGCTACCTGCACCAACATCAAGCATATAACCACGAGGATTAAAACGTGATATAAATCCATATAAAAATATAGAATCACTATTATATCTATAGCCGTTTAGAGGTTGATAAAGTTGCATTTATACCTTTACATGTAATAATAGCAAAATTATACCATTATACGAAGGTTTTTAAATGATTATCATCCCTGCAAGATTGGCCTCGACTAGGTTTCCAAAAAAAGTTTTGGCAGATATCGGTGGGTTGCCTATGGTCGTGCGTACTGCAAAACGTGTGGAGCATCTTGATCGTGTTGTAGTTGCTGCAGATGATGAGGAGATTATACTTACATGTAAAGCTCATGGTGTAGAGGCTATGCTCACATCAAAAACACACAAAAGTGGAACAGATCGCATAAACGAGTGTGCTCAAATATTAAATATCAGTGATGATGAACTGATAATCAATGTCCAAGCAGATGAGCCATTTATAGAGAGTGAAGTGGTAAAAAATTTAATTCAGAGACTAAAAACTCTTCAAAAACAGAAGCAACAATTTATCATGGGAAGCTGTTATAACGCCATAAATTCTCAAGCCGCAGAAGATAAAAATTTGGTAAAAGTTATTGTAGATAACTCAAACAATGCTATCTATTTCTCACGCTCTGCAATTCCGTTTAACAGTAGCGGTACAGCAACATATTTTGGTCATATCGGAATTTATGGATTTAGCAAAAAGAGCTTAAATGAGTTCTGCTCACTAGATGATGCACCTATTGAAGATATAGAGAAACTAGAACAACTCAGAGCCATATATCATGGTAAAAAAATCAATATGCTAAAAGTAGCAAGTACCGGCTTTGGAATAGACACACCGGAAGATTTAGCTAGAGCAAAAGAGATTTATCAAATCGATTAATTTGGACTTATCGTAATAGTAAAATTACCAAGTCTCTCCACAAGAGAGAATTTATGTTTATGACAAAAAGTGCTGTTCATAATCTCAAGCATATTTTCAGCCTCCTGTTTTGCCTCCTGCTTTGTGTCAAAACTCTGCTGCTCTATATATCCACCCTTTAAAAAACATCTACAGGGATTTTTCACTTCTACTTTATACATACAAAACTCCTAAAAATCAAAAATATCATCTAACTCTTCCTCGGCACTCTCTTCTTGTGGACTCAACATCAAAGAGATGGTTTTAGAATTTGCACATATTGTATCATCAAGATAGTCAACACTAGGAGCACCATCATGAAAAATGGTTCTGTTCCATGTCTGTAAATCACTGCTAAAAGCTTTTGCCATAGGTGCTAAAGCAGCTGAATTTTTACGAAATACATCTATATTTTTCGCTATAACATCTGAAAGCTCTAAAAGTGTATCCCCAACTGTTTTTGACTCACTATATGTAATTAAAATTTTTGCAATTAACTCAAGATATGTATATATCTCAACAATTTCATCATCTTCTACATTGCCGCTGCCTATTATTAGCAGTAGTGAGTTAAGTTTTGAAATATATATCTCCAACTCTTCTAAATCATCTTCATCTATATAATCATATACACTGTTTTTTACTACTTCAACCTCTTGTGTTGCACTCTCTTTATTCACACTAGTAACATCAACTTCAGATTTTTGCGTAATGTTTTGTTCAGATGTTATGCAAAGCATAAAACTGATACGAGCATTTTTTATCTTATAGTTATCTACCAATCTGTTTTTCATCATTACCAACATGATAAGTTCATCATCGAGCTTGTCTATGTTAGTGATGGTGTAATACCTCTCATTTTCAGACTCTTCAACAATGACTTCACAATGCTCATCAAGCTTCAACAAGAGGTCACAAAGAGCATAAATAACCCTTACCGTATCACTAAGATATTCATAACGTTCATTATCACCCAAGAGATAATATTCCCAAAATTCAGACAGATCATCATCCGATGCTATCATAAAGACAAGACGTCTGCTAAATATCTCTTTTGTATAGTTATTTATGGCCTCTAAATTAAATTTTTTATGATTTCTTGACTCTATAAGAGAGAAATAGTGTCCTATACGTGTAGTAAAAATATCTGCATTTATCGGTTTTGATAGATAATCTTCTGCACCGGCATTTAAAATCTCTCTCTGTCTGTCTATATCATCCATAGCTGAAATGGCAATAATCATAATGTTTTTATTTATCTTTTTGATAAGTTTAGTAGCTTCAATACCATCCATTTTTGGCATCATAATATCCATAAGCACTATATCATAAGATACATTTTTGACCATCTCTAGTGCCGACTCTCCATTTTCAGCCTCATCGATATGATATAAAAACTCTTTGTGTTTATCGAGATAATCATCTAGTAAAAGATGTAAAATCATACGATTATTTTTATTATCATCAACGATTAGTATCTTATTCATTTTAGACGCTCCAAAAGCTCATTTGTGAAATTTTTATAATCTTTTAATCCTTTAGAGCGACGCTTGTTTAAAACTAAAGGGTCACCCGATTCAAATTGTGAAGCCAATTTTATATCTACACCGATAGGTGAGAAAAGCTTATCTTTGCCAAAAGATGTTTTAACCTTTTCAAGTGCTGCTTTATGCTCTAAAATATGGGGATTAAACATTACGGGTAAGATGTCAACTTCAGCAGCGTCACGTCCCAACATCGTTGCACTTTGATATACGGCTCTAACCATCTGTCCAACAGCAACAACACCTAAATGATGTGGTACAAAAGGGATGACGACTCTATCGGCAACCTCAAGAGAGTTTTTAAGCAGAGCATCAAAAGTCGGAGGCGTATCTATAATACAGTAGTCAAAAAATTCTGCAATTCTTTCATGCTTAAAACGGCTCTTTAAGACGCCTCTTAAATCCGCATACTCATAAACATCAAAAAACTCCAAAGCAGGAGAGAGAGTCAGTCTGTCATGAATAGTAGGTATAAACGTTTCACTAAGAGTTGAACCCAAAAAAATAGAGTGAACTCCCAAAGATTCGGAGGGCTTTGAACCAACTCCTATACTAGCGTGACCTTGTGTATCAAAATCTAACAGAAGAACAGAAGCATTTTTAGCCAGTTGAGATGCAAGATTTACCGCTGTAGTTGTTTTAGCAGAGCCACCTTTTCTATTGCTAATTACAATGGTTTTCACTCTTATCAAATCCTTCTAACACTCTTTGGAATATTTTTCTCTCTTTGGCAAAGTGATATTCACAATCATAAAGCTTTTTATATGCCATAATTGTCTGTAACACAGCCAAATGAACATCATCACATTGGGAAAAATCTATACTTATCTTCTCAGGTGCTCTTTGTTGAAAAAAGTCTCGCATCGTTGATACCTCATCTTCATATATCACAGATGAAAATACAACTCTGTTATCTTGTATATCTATTGCCATTATTTTACCTCTTTTATTGGAAGTTTAACTGTTTTTATCACATTTATTAAAATATCATTTAGCTCTACAACACCTTCAAGCTCAAGATATTGACTAGGCTCTGTATCTATATTTTGCAAAGTTATATCTCTATCAACATGTGCAATATCTATTATCTCATCAACTTTTAGAGCAAATTCATCTCCATTACTATACAGAAGTAATTTTTGGAGTGAATCTGCTACAGAGTCAAATTCATCTATAAAAGTATCTAGTAGATTTATTGTCGATTTATAGATACTTATAACATTGGTATCTATCTCCGCAAGAGCCTTATCTCTATCTCTCTGTGCTATTTTTATAATATCTACAGCCGAGTTGTGTAGCTGTTTGTGAAAACTATTTAGCTCTCTTAATATTTTACTTACATTCTCATCATAAGAGGTGAAGCTATCTAGCCATTTTCCCAAATCACATAAATGAGAATCTGTTGTCAAGGAGAATTTAACACCTTTTTGCACACTCTCTTTTAACGTATCAACCCATAGTGCATGTTGCTGTTTTAATCTCTCAAATAACTCTATAAGATCATCTTCATAAGTAGGTAAATTTGTCATTTTACGAAAATTCACTATCTTAATCACTCTGCCTTCATAAGATACCATACCATCTATAAATTCATGAGCATTTGGAATTTCAGTAGCTGCACGAACCTGTATTATACGCTGTATAAAGTCCAGATTTATAGCATAAAAATTCTTTTTTACTTTAAAGATAAGCAGTGACTTCATCAACACGCCTTCTGTATCTCGGACTTAAGTTGAGTAGAGATACCCAAGATACCTAGAGGATCAATAGTCATAATAATCTGTCCATTACCAAGAAGAGCAGTTCCGCTAAATATAGGGTGATTTTCCATAACACCTTCTAAAGGTTTTTGTACTACATCTAACTGTCCTAAGAGTTCATTAACAACTATGGCTACCAAATTATCTTTTATATTTAAAACAACAATAGGAAGAGGTAAACCTTCTAAAACCTCTTCATTTAGCATTGTTTTGATAAATAACAGAGGAATAACCTCACCACGAATATAGACAAAAGGTTCATTATGAAGATACTCAATATCTTCACGATTAATCTTCACTATCTCAGATACATTATCCATAGGAAGACCATAATGTACGCCATCCATTGTTACATGTAAAAGTTCCGTAACAGCTAATGAAACAGGTATAGATAGTCTGATAGTAGTACCTTGATTTGGTCTTGTCTGTATGGATATGCTTCCACCGAAACTCTCTATCGATTTTCTAACAACATCCATACCTACACCACGACCGCTGTATTCACTAATCTCTTCAGCAGTGGACAGTCCCGGCAACATCACAAGTTCTGCTTTTTCATTATCACTCATAGCATCTATCTCTTCAATACTCAACAACTCTTTTTCTAATACTTTAGCAATAACACGATCAATATTTATACCGGCACCGTCATCTACAATCTCTATAATGATTTTATCAGATTGCGAGTAGGCTTCTAATGTGACATTGCCCTCTTCTGGTTTACCTTTTTCGAGGCGAATATCCGGTGTCTCTATACCGTGGTCTAATGAATTTCTCATAATATGAATCATAGGATCGGCTAACATCTCTATCATATTTTTATCTAGTTTTGTCTGACCGCCATCCATGGTTAATTTTACTTTTTTTCCTAGATTTTTTGATATTTCACGTACGAGTTTTGGATAACGATCAAATACATACGATATAGGTAACATACGCATCGACATTATTAAATCCTGCAACTGCTCTGATAAACGATTTATAAAGGTATATTTCTCCATTATTTCACGTTTAATTGTCTCTGAATTCATATTTGAAACATTATCTGCTAGATAAGGAAGTGAATTTTTTGCAACAAGAAGTTCACCTACTATATTCATCAGATTATCTATAGACTCTTGCTCTATTTTAACAGTTTTACCTACAACTGCTTTGCTTGTAACCGTCTTCTCCTTTTTTGGAGTTTTTTTCTGCTTAGTCTCTTTTTGTACACTCTCTTGCTGTGTAACTTTATCCTCTTTAATCGGCTCTTGTTTAACTGCCTTCTCTTTGACAGACTCTTTTTCTGTAGAGTTATCGGCAGCTGTTAAACCTAACTCTTGAGTTATCCACTGCATAATATCATCACGAGTGTTAAGTTCTGGCATATCTGGATAAAAACGTCCAACCTTATCCAAAATACTAAATACTCTTAACAGAGTCTCATCATTGTCAAAATTTTCAAGTGCTTTAAACTGTTGGGTTAATATCTCATTTAGAGTTGCTTTGCTTATATCATCTATCTTTAATGTGGCTGTTTTTGACTCTTTATCCTCATCGACAACCTTATCGTTAAAATCTAAAATTTCACCATTTTCATCAAACTCATAAACGCTACCGCTCTGCATTGATGTGAAAAATGAGCCCAATTTTGCTAAATCATTTTCAGAAATATTACTTAAAACTTCAGATAAACGAGTCAGTTGTGAGAACTGAATACTATCTTCACCAATTAAAGGAAGAGCCTTTTTTATAGCCTCGTTTATCGATTCATGAGAGAGCTTGGCCTGAGAAGAGATCTCTTTTATGATGTCTAGCTGATGATTTTGCTCACCCATCTCAACAGACAGCAGGGTGGATATATCCAAAACAGCAAATTGAAGTTCATCTAAAAAATTAAACAGAGCATCTTCGATATCGGGATATGCCCCATATATAAAAGCCGTTAACTGTACCTGCATCAACAGTCCATCAGGATCATCCATTCCGCTAAGTATAGATTTGGCATTTTGTTCAGCCATACAGATATGAACTCCAACAACAGCATCTTCTAGTAACGAGAGTGTATATACAGGATCATTACCGTAAACCATGCAAGACTCATCTACATCAAAACTGACGGCAAAAAGATGTTTTCTATTACAATCATCTTCTCCATATTCATCTAGTTTGAAATCCAATTTTTCATCGAAATTCTTTAAAAAATCCATAGGCATATTTACAATATTTTTAATATCGCCTATAGACTCAAAAGGAACACTCCACTCCTCTTTTACCTCTACATCTTTCCCCATCTGTGCATTTAACTCTTTTGCAATACTCTCTATGCGTTCAGGGTCGGCATCTACTATCTCTTCGCTCTCTTCAGCTGCTTCAACAAGATTCATAACCTCATCAAAAGCGTTATACAGTGCCTCCAACATAGACTCTTGAAACTCTATCTTACCGCTACGCAACATATCAAGAAGATCTTCAGCATGGTGTGTAATATCTTTTATAGATTCAAAACCAACTATTCCAGAGCCGCCTTTTAGTGTATGGGCGGCTCTAAATACTGAATTTAACAACTCAGGATCATCGCCGCCTATTGCATCAATATTTTGGTCTATAAAACTTAGATTTTCACGTGCTTCAACCAGAAATTGTTCTAATAAAGGATCCATATTTTCTCCCTAACTTTGTACTAAAATATTTATGTAAGCGTTAAGCTGATCCGGCTTAATCGGTTTTGTTTCAAACAGATTTGCACCAACCTTGTAAGCTTCTATCTTATCAACCTCTTGAGCCTGAGTCGTTACCATAACAACCGGCGTAAGCTTGTTAGATGGTTGCTTACGAAGTTCTGATACAAAAGAGTATCCATCCATAACAGGCATATTAACATCAACTAAATACAGATCTATTTTACTGCCAAGACTACGCTCTAGTGCTTCCATACCGTTTTCGGCCTCTACAATCTCAATTCCCATAGCCTTAAGAATAGAGCCATGATAGCTCCGTACCGTTTTTGAATCATCTACAACCATTACTACTGCCATTTTAAGCTCCTAAAAAAACTCTATTTCATCATCACTATTATGATCTATATTTCCAGAAAATGCTCTACGATTGTCTTTTGCACGTTCTAGTATATTACCCAACTTTTTTTGCAATAAACTCATACTCTCCAAAGCGATAGACTCATCTTCTTTATAAGCAAATTTAAACTGATGGATACTCTTTTGGATGGCTTCTATAGCTTCTATACTCGCACTGAGTTGTTGCGAAATAATATCTTGATACTGTAGTGCCTGTGCCACATCATCATCAATCTCAATAGAATTTCTCTCTAAAAATGAAGATAACTTCAACAGAGAATCTTTAGAGAGACTCATAGTATCTTCTTCAACATTTTTAATATGTGCCAAAAGCTGTTCAATAGAATCTAAAAAGACCATCTTATCCCCTTATGCCGGTAACCTAAGCACTCTTGATATAGCCTGTTTTAACTGTGCTGGTTTAAAAGGTTTAACAATCCAACCGGTAAGCCCAAGAGCTTTACCCTGCTGTTTCAGTTCAGCTTTTGTCTCTGTTGTCAACATTAAAACAGGCACACGTTTAGCACTAGGTACTTGACGAAGAGCAGATAAAAATTCAAATCCGTTCATCTCAGGCATATTAAGGTCTGTAATTATCAGATCTGGTGAAATCTCACCGCTTTCAATCTCTTGCAGTGCTTTTTGTGCCTGTAGGTACTGCTTAACATCAATTGGCATACTGTTTGTAACCATACGAGTTGAAGCCAAAGCTGTCTCACTATCATCTATAAAAATAACTAACGGCATAATATCTCTCCTCTATTTTTGATATACTAAAGTCGTATCTATCTTTTTTGCATTAAATACGGAGACGATACGGCTCATATATTCAGCATGTCCCAAAAGAACATACCCTCCCGGATTTAGCAGATCATAAAAAGTCATTGCCACCTCTTTACGTGAAGCATCATCAAAATATATCATCATATTTCTTGAAAATATCACATCAAATTTACCAAGTTTACGCATTGCTGCCTTATCAAAAACATTTACAACCTGAAAATCAACCACACCGATTAAATCATCAACCAAACTATAACCCATACCTTTTTTCTTAAACCATCTATTTAGTATAGGCTTTGGTATGGCATGGACGGAGCGTGAAGTGTATTGTGACTTTTTTGCTTTTTCAATAACAGTTGAATCTATATCAATACCTACGACTTCTATGTCACGTTCCTCTACAACTGTTCCCTCTTGTAAAATATGTAATATAATAGAATACGGCTCTTCGCCGGTAGAACAGGGTGAAGATAAGATACGTATAGGCTCATTTTTAGGTTTTACTTTATGTAAACTAGGCAGAATATGGTTTGCTAAAACCTCAAATTGATTTACTTCTCTAAAGAAATATGTCTCATTAACAGTGATAGCATTCATAAGCTCTTGAAACTCATCTCCCTCTTTATCTTCAAACCTTAATTTAAAAAAATATCTTCTAAAATTATCTAAACCTAACGTATTAATACGAGAATCGATAAATTTGGCAAGTTTATCATAGTGCTTCTCTTCTTCAAGATATATCCCGCTTTTTCTATAAATAAACTCACTCATTTTTGTAAAGTTATCTTTTGAGAGTGCGTATGCCATACCTAGCCTTTAATCATTCTAATGGCATTATCAACGCCAAATTCTACATAAGGGTCATGATTAAAATGCTCTTTTAAAGACTCAAGAAGTGCTATATCTTCCTCTTGACCGATTTCTGCCATATAATCTACAGCTGTCATAGCAACATTAATATCAGACTCTCCTTCTAAAAGTTCAACAAGCATATCTCGTGATTCAGGAAAATTGACATCACCCAATACATTGATAGCAAAGATGCGTAAATCTCTGTCATTACCTATTAAAAATTTAACTATATAGTATTTAATAGCCTCACCGTAATCTTGTAAAACAGAGATTGCTAAATTTCTTATATAGGCGTTGTGCAGTTTAAGAAGCTCCATTACAGCCTCAATAGGTGCTTCTTCAGGATCCATAGATGAGAGAAGTGAAGCCGCTTTAGCATCGATAGCTTTTCCTGTCGATATATCTGAAAGAACCTCAACTAAAAACTCACCCCCATCTTCAAACTTTGCTATAGCTTCAAGTGCATGTTTTCTATGCTCAAAATCATCATAATTTTTAAAATACTCAATAGCCTCTTCAAGATCATCAAACTCACGCAGCGACTCTATATCTTGATCAATATGTTTTTTTATAAGTGCCATATCTGCTCCAACTACTTAAATGTTGCAATTTTTCTAACTATTTTAGAAAAATCCAGCTGTTCCATAACTCCACCGATGTCATAAGCTACTTTAGGCATTCCGTAAACGGTTGCACTAGCTTCACTCTCACCGATAGTATAACCACCCGCCTTTTTTATAGCAAGTAAACCTTTGGCACCATCATCGCCTATACCTGTCAAAATAACACCGATAAGTTTCTCTCCGCCAAAAGTTTTTAAAGCACTAAAATACATCTCATCAACACTAGGTTGAAAAAACTGCTCATTTATATCTTTCTCTTCACGAATTACATATTTTCCCGAAACTTTTTTCGCAAAGTGCATATGAACACCGCCACGAGCTACATAAATATTTCCCGGCAGAAGCTCTTGATTGTGTGATGATTCATGCACGGTTAATGCACTCACTCTATCAAGACGCGTAGCAAAAGCTTTAGTAAACTGTTCGGGCATATGTTGAACTATACACACAGGATAAGAGAAACTAGCCGGTAAAGAGGCACATATCTGCTCAATCAATCCGGGACCTCCTGTCGAAGAGCCTATAAGAAGTACCTTTTTTATATCTCTGCTATCAGCAGTAGTCTCACTTTTTTCTTGAACACGATTTGGTCTCTCTCTTAAAG
Organism: Helicobacteraceae bacterium; assembly: GCA_015484575.1. GTDB lineage: Bacteria > Campylobacterota > Campylobacteria > Campylobacterales > Sulfurimonadaceae > S010-53. The sequence continues at coordinate 9,297 of WFND01000167.1, read as the reverse complement.
CAGGTCTTGCTCTTTTACGTTTTAACTGCCTTTTAGATATTTTACTTATCGCCTCGACCTTTTCTAAAATCTCTTCTCTGTTTTCACGTTTTCCAACATTCATAGTCCCGGGCTTAGCGATATAATCTATAGCACCTAGCTCCATAGCCTCTATGGTAGTCGTAGCATCATCTGATGTTAATGAACTTATCATCAGTATAGGAGTAGGATTGGCACTCATTATCTCTTTAACAGCCGTCAAACCATCCATAACCGGCATATTAATATCCATCGTAATAACATTAAAATCTTCTGCACAGGCCTTTTCAACTGCCTCTTTACCGTTTTTGGCTACATCAATCTCAAAATTTAGACTCTCAATCATCTCTCGTAACTGTTTACGAACCAGTGCCGAATCATCTACAATTAAAATTTTTTTACTCATGCAACGTCCTTATATTGAGTAATTTTGTTTATATCAAAAAGAAGTACAAGCCGTGAACCGTTTTCAAGATGAAGTATATCCGTAAAGTATTCATCACTGTTATCTTCCTCTTTTATCTCATTTTTTTCTATACCTATAACATCACTAATGCTATCAACATAAAAACCTACGCGATAATCTTGCAACTGACATATAATTATCTTTTTATCTTCACTTATAGGTTTTGGTTTGGATAGCCACTGATATATAGACATCATCATAACTATCTGTCCGCGAATATTTATAAGACCATCCACAAACTTGGGAGCATCAGCAAACGGTGTAGTCTCTACGGCATCAATAATTTCTACCACATTGTCTATATCTATCGCATACTCCTCATCACCAAAAGTAAATATAACAACTTCTAGCTCTATAGGTTTCTCTATATCTTCACTGCTGTTTTTACTCTGCTCACCGTTTAGAGCTGAACTTGATTCTAGCAAAGTATTAAGAACATCATCACCAATCAACGATATTAACTGTTCATCATCATGTATAACTCCAGAGATTTTTTTGTCTCTAAAATTAGAAGGCATCATATCTATCAGATGAGCATCAACATCACGAATATCTAAGATTTCATCTACCACAAAACCGACTGTTTTATTATCTAATTCGATAACTAAAATTCTATTTTTTTCATTTATGGTGTCATCAAATGAGAAAAAACGTCGTAAATCTATAACTGCCAACAGATCGCCTCTGACATTCATCATACCTAGTATATCTCTATCGCTACCGTTTATCGGTGTAAATTCAGAAGGCAGTTTCATTATCTCTCTAACGTTTTGAATATTTAACGCATACTTCTCATCTGCCATTTTTATAAAAAGATAACGCTTGATATCTGCACTCTCTTTTGAGATACTCTCTTTTTTCAAAGATGCCTCTTTTATACTCTCTACATTAAATTCATCTAACGATACCCTGTTTAAAAGTTGTGAAATATCTAAAATTTGAACTATACTGTCTCTATATTTGTACAGAGCGATAACACCATCACCTCTGTCTTGAATCTCTTCAATCATCTCATGATTTATCGGTACGGCATCCGTTACCTCTTTTACTACCAAAGCAGAATTTTGTAAAGCACCTACCAAACTAAGCACTCTGGTATCTTCACACTCCAAATCAACTGCGGGTAATCCTAATATAATATTAGTATCATAAACAGTAACTATCTTTCCACTCACAGAACTCAATCCTAAAACAGAATCTGAAGTTAAAACAACAGGTGTTATAGCAGGAACACGTAAAATTTGATCAATATATTCAGTGCTGATACCATAAAAAACGTTACCGTTTTTTATAATCAGAATCTCTTCTATATTCATTATTTAACCTTGTTGCAACTCGTCAGCCATAACAGCCAACTCTTCCACACCTTCTCCAATATGAGTAATCGTTTCAATAATCAATTCACTCGCTTTACGAGACTCCATCGCATTTCTAGCTGAAAGTTCAACGGCTTTTTGTATTTCACTGACACCTATAAGCACTTGATTCATACCTTCAAGATTTTGATCATTTATACCTTTTAAACCGGAAAATCTATCTAGTAAATCAATAATCATAGTCGTAATAAATTCAACATCATTTACCAAACGATTAATCTGCTGACGCTCATCACTCTGTCCGCCTAAAAGCTTTAGCCAATCCGTTTTTACCATATCTATCTCTGAATTCATCGACTCTATGGTGTCATTTATCTTATCTGTATTCTCTTCTGAATCTTTTGCTAGATTTCTTATATCTGCACTAACTACGGCAAAACCTTTACCAAAATCACCTGCACGTGCAGCCTCTATAGAACCGCTAATCGCCAACATATTTAACTGAATAATAGAGTTTGAGATATTTCCCACGGTTTTATCAACGTTACGAGTCTCTTTTACGATAACTTCAAGCTCTCCACCTGCAGTATTGCCCTCTGTAATTGAATTTTCAAAAGCTAAAGCGATAGCTTTAAGTTCATTTCTGACTTCTGTAAAAGATATTTTAAGAAGATCAAAGTTACGGCGACCTATCTCTATTAATGAATTAATATCTTTAGAAGCTTCGAGCCCCTCTTCAACAAGCTCCTTATTTGATAGCACACTCTGATTTGTTGTATTTGAGCTTAACTCTATCTGATTTAGTGCATCGCTAACCTCTTCTAAGGAGCTCTGTATATCTTCCATAGAGCCACTTATCGTATCTGCTGATGATGCCATCTCTTCAGCAGATTTCATAGTATCGGTAGAGTATTTAAGCTCCTCTGCCAGACTACTTAACTCTTTTATGTCATCTTCTGTCTGGGCAAGAGCATTGGATTGAATCTCAATTCCATCTAAAGTTTTCTCAACAGAGTGAGCAATATCTTGTGAAGCTTTTGCTATATCGGCACTCCCATCATTGATTCTTGATATGGCATTGGATAAAGATTGAGTATAGTTATTCATATTTCGTGCCGCCTCAACCGTAAAGGTGGCAATTTTAGTTAGCTCTTCCATCTTTTTACTTAAATCCGTACCTTGATGTCCTGTAGCCTCAATAATATCTGTAGTATCAACAATACTTTTGATAATATTATCTATACTAGCTTGGATTTTATTTACAAGGTCTGATATAAATTCTGCATTTTTTTCACTCTCACCGGCCAAAGCACGTGTCTCATCAGCAACAACGGCAAAGCCTTTTCCATGCTCTTTTGCACGAGAAGCTTCTATGGCTGCATTTAATGCCAGTAGATTTGTCTGATCGGCAATTTTTGCAATAAAGCCGACTGCTTCACCTATATTTTCAGAAGATGCTTTAAGCTCTTCACTTTTTGTTGAAGACTGTTTTGCAACACCTACAGAGTCATTCATACGATTAACAGACAGATTGATAGTATCTACTGCCTTCATGATATTATCACCGCTTGTAAGAGTTGATGATATAACAGTATCGATGCTGTTTCCCATTCGAGAGATATTGCTTGTAATACTTTTTACATTTCTTAGAGCCTGTTCACTTGCTCCACTGTTCTCTTCAGCTGCTGTTGCTATCTGTTCCATTGAAGATTTCAGTTGCTCTATTGCACTGACGCTCTCTTGGGCATTATCTAAGATTGTCGTAGCGATACCGGCAATACTTTCTGAAATCTGTTGCTGTTTTGCCAGTGTACGTTGTCGTCGTTTATCACCTGTATGTCCTGAAACCATTGCGGCATTTGAACTGCCGCCTTTTTTGATTAGTGCCATTTAACTACTCCTTCTTAATCTAATGTTGCATAAAGCTCTTGAGCTTTTTTAATATCTTCACGTGATGGCTTAACGCGAATAGAGACATACTTGATTGCACCATTAGCATCAGTAGAGCGTAAAACAGTTGCATATACCCAGTAAAATCCTCCACCTTTTCTAGCATTTTTAACATATCCAGACCAAAATCCTTTAGACTGAACATCATTCCATAGTGATTTAAATGCTGCGCGTGGCATATCAGGATGACGGACAATATTGTGAGGCTGTCCTATTAAATCAGAGCTTCTTAAATTTGCTATTTTTAAAAAAGAGTCACTCGCGTATGTAACGATGCCCTTTTCATCTGTTTCTGACAATAGATACAGGTCATCATATAAAACCTCCCCATCTTCTAAAAAAGTCAATCCTTCGGTACTGATTGCATTATCTTCCAATGACATTACATCCTCCAGTCAAATAAGTTGAATGCGGATAGATTACCTTGATTAATCTAAATGTATTATAAAATTGTTAATTATTTAAAATATTAATAAAAAAAGTGAGAAATAGTAGTGTCAAGCAGGTAAAGCCTTACATGTAAATAAGGCTTTAAAATTAGTAAAAAACTTATATATTATCGCGAATAGATAAAGCTTCGATTAATTTTTGGTAGCTGTCTTTGTTAGTGCGTTTTAAATAACGCATTAAACGACGACGTTGACCAACTAACTTTAAAAGACCCAAACGAGATGCATGATCTTTTTTATGTGTTTTAAGATGTTGCGTTAACTCTGCAATACGAGTTGTTAATAGTGCAATCTGCACTTCACTTGAGCCTGTATCCGTTTCATTACGTCCAAATTGCTTGATTAAAGCTTCTTTTTTCGCCGTATCTAAAGCCATAATGACCTCCTGATTGGTATAATAAATTTCATTTTAGATAAATACCCAAAATGTTGAGGCGCAATTATAGCCAAAAAAGATTAAATAAGAAAGTTTGTATATAATACTGAAAAATCTTACGTAAAGAAATTTAATGTTACTAACCCGTGCTAGTGAATATGCACTATTATCACTCATTGTATTGTCAAAATCAGATACTCCTCTTGATGCAGAGAAAATTTCAAAAGAGTTGGATATTCCAAAAAGTTTTTTAGCAAAAATACTTCAATCTTTGGCAAGAAAAGATATTATAAGCTCTTTTAAAGGTGTCAAAGGTGGATTTTCCTTAAATGAAAGCTCTTACAAAAGAACTGTATTGGAGATTATGTGTACGGTAGAAAATAAAACACCCGCTGTATTTGATTGTGCCCCATCAAAAGAAGATTGTCCTTCAAATAAAGCATCTACATGTAAAATATGGCCTTTTATAAACAAGCTACAAGGTAAAATAGACGCTTTTTTGGGTACTCTTACTCTTGAAGATATATTAGAAGAGTAGGTAATAACAGGTGGCTAAAGAAAAAGGTATGAAACAGCAGTTAAGTTCTGCGTTAGCACTTCTTTTCAAATCTCGTGATTTAGGTGTTGTATTTTTTGTAATGGCAGTTTTAGCTATTATAATTATTCCTCTGCCTAGTGCTTTACTTGATGTTATGCTGACCATCTCTATCGCTATGGCTGTTCTTGTTTTACTTATATCACTTTATGTGCCACAACCGACTGATTTAACTACTTTTCCGACACTGTTACTTATATTGACACTTTTCAGACTATCATTGAATGTTGCAACAACTCGTATGATTCTTAGTCATGGAAATGAAGGACCTGACGCAGTTAGTGATATTATCAGTAGTTTTGGAAACTTTGTTATCGGTGGCAATTATGTTATCGGTATTATAGTTTTTTCTATATTGGTTTTGATAAATTTCATGGTAATCACAAAAGGTTCTACAAGGGTCGCCGAAGTTGCAGCACGTTTTACACTAGATGCCATGCCCGGAAAACAGATGGCAATTGATGCGGATCTAAACTCTGGACTTATCGAAGAAGATGAGGCAAAAGAGCGTAGAGCAGAGATACTTCAAAGTGCAAACTTTTATGGAGCAATGGACGGTTCTAGTAAATTTATAAAAGGTGATGCCGTTGCCGGTATTATCATCACTTTGATAAATATTATCGGTGGTTTTTTAATAGGTGTTTTTCAATTTGATTTAGATATTGGGGTTAGTGCCTCAACATATACTGTTTTAACTATCGGTGATGGTCTTGTATCACAGATTCCCGCTCTAATCATTTCAACTGCCACCGGTATTATGATAACTCGCTCTTCAAGCGATGGCAGTAATTTTGCAGAAGGCACCATCTCTCAACTTATGGGTAATGCTCGAACTATGATGATAGTTGGATTTATCATGGGTGTATTCGCCTTAGTTCCGGGTCTTCCAACCTTATCTATGGGATTTGTTGGCATTTTGTTTGCAGGATTAGGATACGCTTTACATAAATTTGACAAGGGTGAATTAAATATTTTTAACACATCAAGTGACTCCTCAACTACAGACAAAAGCACTCCTAGCAGACAAGCAAAAGGCTCTGACTCATCTGCAATAAACACCAAAGTACCTAAAAAATCACAAGAGCAAATTGCTCAAGAAGAGGAAGCTGCTCTTGATGATATATTAAAAGTAGAGATGATTGAGTTAACACTAGGTTATCAACTAATTCGCTTGGCAGACGAAGCCCAAGGTGGGGATTTATTGGAGAGAATTCGTTCAATGAGACGCAAAATTGCCTCTGATTTTGGTTTTTTAATGCCTCAAGTACGTATTAGAGACAACCTACACCTAAAAGCTGACCAGTACCAGATTATGCTAAAAGGTGTTCCTATAGGCGATGGAACTATACAACCGGATCGTTTTTTGGCAATGGACAGCGGAATGGCAACAGGTGATCTGCCGGGTGAACCCACAAAAGAACCTGCATTTGGACTTGATGCACTATGGATAAGTCCGGAAGATAAAGAAGATGCTATCATGTTTGGATATACTGTTGTCGATCCTGCAACAGTTATCTCTACTCATATGAGTGAACTTATTAAACAACATGCAGAAGAGATGCTTACACGCCAAGAGACACAGATGTTGCTAGATAAGATAAGAAATGATTATCCTGTAGTTGTAGATGACCTGTTAAAAGTTGCAAATATAGGTCTTATTCAGAGAGTATTTAAGGCTCTTTTACATGAGAAAATACCATTGACGGATATGTTAAGCATATTGGAAACTATGGCTGATATTGCAGAATATACAAAAAATGTTGATATTATTACCGAGCAAGTTCGTTCAAAACTTTCACGTGTTATCACAAACCTTTATAGCGGAGAAGATGGAGTTATTAAGCTCTTAACATTTGATACGGCAAGTGAACAAAAGATGCTAGATAAATCACAAGAACAAGATGGAGTTCGCAACTTGCTCTTAAATGTAGGAGAGATAAACCAACTTATTCAAGCCACAAGTGAAAAAGCAACAGAACTTTTACAAAAAGGAGTTTCTCCTATAATTATAATAGTTGACCCCCAACTGCGTCGCCCTCTTGCTGAAATATATGAGCGTTTTAGTCTTGATGTTGTTACTCTCTCTCACGCAGAGATAGATACCAGTGCAAAATTTGAAGTATTAGGCTCTATCAGTATTGAATAGTCTTACATGTAAATAAGGAAAATTATGAAAAATATATACCACCTATCCCACACCGACCTAGATGGCTACAGTTGTCAACTTATAATGCAATCAACACCATATAAGATGCACTCATACAATGCAAATTATGGAGCTGAAGTTATGGAGAGATTAAATGAAATTTTAGAATCAATAGAGAGTTCTAAAGAAGATGCACTTATCTTGATAACAGATCTAAATCTATATCCGGATGAAGCAAAATTATTAAATCAAAGAGTTACAAAACTAAATGAATCGGGACGCAATATAAAAATCACACTTTTAGATCATCACGGAAGTGGTGAAAAGACTTCAAAACAGTACGAGTGGTACTATTTAGACACCGACAGAAGTGCAACAAAAATCACTTACGATTATGCTAAAGAAAATTTTGATTTTGATGAACCGTTTTGGATGAAAGCTTATGTAGATGTTGTAAATGCTGTTGATTTATGGATACAGAGTGAACATGATAATTTTGAATATGGAAAAGTGTGTATGAGACTCATAAACGAGACAAGAGAGCTTAGTCGTGTTCTTTTCTCCAATGAAGACCGCAAATACAAACTGTCATTATTAGAAAAAGCTGCACAGATGTTAGGCAGTAAAGATGCAAATATTAAACTAGATGAGAAAATACATATAATGAAAAAAGAGTTTTTCATGGATAAAACAGATGACACATTAGATAATTTATCAACAAAAAGAATTGTCTCTCTGCTTGGAGATAAACGTAACGAGATGACGATTTATTATAAAGGATACAGAGGATTTTTAAGTTATGCCCTAGGAAATACCTCAATAATAGGAAACGGTTTTTTAACAACTTATGATGAATATGACTTTATAGTAGATATTGGTCCAAGAGGTACAATGAGTTTTAGAGCGGATGACAAAGTTGATGTATCTATAATCTCTAAAGAGTGGGCAAATGGAGGTGGTCACCCAAATGCGGCAGGTGGAAGAATTCAAGGCTTTAAAGAGCAGTTTCGCTACGATAAAGTAAAAGAGCAGATACAAAATATTATAGATAAAAATGAATCTGTTGCCGGAGAGTTAGAGCCTAAATCCTAAGGATTATGGATAAAATAACGCTCAATCCCCTCAGCGATACCTTTAGCTAGGTATTTTTGATATTTTTTATCTACTAAACGTGAAGCTTCGGTTTTGTTGGATATAAAACCTATCTCCAATAAAACAGCCGGCATTTGTGCTCCGACTAAAACCCAAAATGGACCTTCACGTACACCATTATCTTTTACATCTTTATATTTTTTATGAAGACTAGAGAGTACACCCTGCTGTACATCAATAGCCAATTTATTTGATGCTATTATTTTTTCTCTATTCATAAAGTTAAGCAGGTTGTTTTTTCCAAAATAGTTCATATCTTCAATCTCTTTGGAGTTTTCAACGGCAGCAACACGAGTAGCTCTTGATGAACGTGCTCTTGAAAGAAAATAGGCTTCTAAGCCTTTTGCTTTTGCAGCATTTCTTTTTGGTACTGAATTTGCATGAATAGATATGAAAATATCTGCTTTTTTCTTATTTGCAAATTTTGTCCTTTTTCGTAACTTAATGAACCTATCACCTGAGCGTGTAAGATATACTTTGATACCTTTAGATTTTAGATGTTTCTCAACAGCTTTAGCCACCTGAAGAACTATACTCTTCTCTTTATAATGTTTATAACCTATAGCTCCCGTATCTTTTCCGCCATGACCGGGGTCAATTACAACTATCTTATTTTTTATACTAGATATATATCTCTTTTTTGTATATTTTTTTTCTACTTTTGACATAGTGCTTTTACCAAGATGAAGATATACTACCAACTTATTATCATCTATTTTAAATCTTAAATTTATCTTTTTAACACTCTCAAAAACTACTCTTAAAATACTGTTTTTCTTCTGTGCAACACTTATTCGTTTTAATTTTATGTGGCTGAGACGTATTGAAC
>WFND01000166.1 GCA_015484575.1 Helicobacteraceae bacterium | reverse complement strand
ATTGGTAAAAAGATATATATTCCTCTGATTATATCCGTGTTAATCGGTTTTGTGATTATAATCGGAAATTATGTATATACTACAGGTAAAATAAAAGATGAGACCTATAAAAAAGAGGAGAAAAATTTACACTCTTTTTTTAAATTTGCACTAAGAGCAAAAGAGAATATAGGCATAACAAATGCCATAAACATAGCAAAAAACCACTATGTAATAGAGGCACTTAAAAATAACGACCGCTCTCTTGCTATAAAAGGTCTGCAAGATGTATCTAAAGAGTTTAAAACTTACACGAACTACAAAAATATAAAGATACATATACATGATGCCAATGTTCACAGCTTTTTACGTGCATGGAAACCGGATAAATTTGGAGATGATTTAAAAGGTTTTCGTCACACTATTGTAAATGTAAAAAACAACAAAAAGCCTATCGTAGCTATTGAATTAGGACGTGCAGGTCTTGTTCTGCGTGGCTTGGCACCGGTTATGGAAGATGGAGAGTATCTCGGTTCGGTTGAGTTTATGCAAGGTTTAAACTCTATTGTAAAAGCTGCTAAAAAAGATAAGGGTTATGATGTTATTGTATTACTAGACAACAAATATCTCTCAACTGCCAAACAGCTAAAAGAGATGCCAAAAGTAGGAAATTTCTCTCTGGCTGTACGTGAAGATGTTGCAGATAAAAACTTTTTAAGCGAACTCTCCTCTATCAAACCAGATGACACAAAAAATATACAGACAAGCAGAGAGTATCTAGTTGTATCAGAACCAATAAGCGACTTCTCCGGAAATATCGTAGGGTATGCTGTTGTAGGAGAGAAACTAAGCAGGGTAAATACTATTTTAGAGCAGTCCGAATCAGCACTTGTACAGCAGATTATCATTATGGGCATTATTGATGTGTTAATATTGATTTTCTTAGTGATTATCATTAAAGTCGGCGTTACGAATCCTATCGTTAAGCTTGATAGTGTTGCAAAAGAGTTAGCCTCTGGGGATGCCGACTTATCAAAACGCTTGAAAGTAAACTCAAAAGATGAACTAGGAAGTGCAGCAAAAAGCTTTAACACATTTATAGACAAGGTTGAGCTTATAGCAAAAGAGGCCAAAGATGAGGCTATAAAAGCCAAAGAGGCAGCCAATGAGATAGAGTTAAGCATGAAGCAAAACGAGATGACTCTTAAACTCTCAAACGGCATGATAGAAGGTGCAATCGATAACTCAAACAATCTTCGTCAGAGTATGCAGAGCAATATCGACAGTGTAAACGAAGTTAATGAGTTAAATACTAAAACAGGTGCTGTAATAGGTGATGTAAGAAATCATACCGATGAGATTGTCAATATGATTACAAATATCAGTGAGATGAGTAATGAGTCTCGCTCTACGGCAGATGGACTCAGTAACAATGTTGAAGATATAAGCGATGTTATAACTCTTATCAAAGATATATCCGACCAGACAAATCTACTTGCCCTAAATGCTGCTATCGAAGCTGCTCGTGCAGGTGAGCATGGTCGTGGTTTTGCTGTTGTAGCCGATGAAGTTCGTAAACTTGCAGAGAGAACACAAAAAGCGACTAGTGAGGTAGAAGCAAATATCAATGTCTTAAAGCAGAACTCTATCAGTATGCTAGAAAACAGTGAAAAGATAGAGTCATACTCATCAGACTCTCATGAAAAACTTGACCTTTTCAATAAAACCCTTCAAGATATGATTTACAATATTGAGAAGATACGAGAGGGAAGCGACAGAACATCTCAAGAGCTATTTACAAATATGGCAAAAATAGATCACATGATATATAAAAATTACACCTACTCATCTACTTTAGAGGGTAAAATCGATGCTGGACTTAGTGACCATAATGCCTGTGAATTAGGAAAATGGTATGTTCATGAAGGCAAAGATATATTTGGACATCTGTCTAGTTATAAAACTTTAGACACTCATCACAAACATGTACATGAGAATATATCAAAAGCTATGCACCTTTTAGGCAAGGATTCAGTACAACATGCAGATGAGATAATTACTCTGTTTAAAGATACCGAAGAGGCTAGTAAAAACCTCTTCAACACTCTTGATGAGCTAATTCACACAAGATAATCTACTTAGTCTGTTTTAAAAGTATCTAACAAGTCAGTCAGTTTTTCTACTAACTTAAACAGACTAGCAGATGCAATCGATATCTCTTCCGTGCTTCTTGCATTTATACTCATATGCTCATTAATCTCATTCATATTTTCAATTACAACATTAACACTATTCATCATCTTTTTAGAAATATTAGATGAATCTTTTGCAACTCTGAGCGAATTGTTCATAATATCAGAAGATTCAATAATTTTTTCAGAAGCATCTTCAGAGATTATAACTAATTTACCTATCTCTTTTGAATTTTCTTCCATGCTTTGAGAAGCATCTACAATAGACTGAAGAATAATATTGATAGTTGCATTAATCTCAGTTAAAGATTTTTGAGTGCGCTCTGCTAGTTTTCTGACTTCATCGGCTACAACAGCAAAACCACGACCATGTTCACCTGCACGAGCTGCTTCAATAGCAGCATTGAGTGCAAGTAAATTTGTCTGTTCTGCAATATCTGAAATCACAACAAGGACATCCTTAACCTGCTCAGCTTCGCTAGAAAGTATATTTAATTTTTCACTTAAATCATTTTGTGATTCACTATTTTTTTCTACATGCTCTTGCATAGAAGCAATTTTATCTTTTGCCTCAATTAAAATTTTTTGAGCACTTATAATATCTTGTTCTGTTTCATAAGATGATGTAACAGATTTATCTAAAATATCTTTTAAATTTATATTTCTATCTACAGTTTTTTGCACAACATCTCTAGTATTTTGTAATCCTTTATTAATGGCTATTGATGTATTTGAGAGCTCTTCAGAAACCGCTGCATTTTCATAACTTGAGGTCTTACTATGAGTTACTAAAGCAAGAATGGAATCCATTAACTCATTAAATGACTTTCTAATTTTTCCAATTTCGTCATCTGAATCAATATCTGCCCGTAGAGATAAATTATTGTTTTGTGCAGAAGACATCATTATATTTTGTAAATCTGTAACTCTTTTAAAGATTAATTTATTCATAATAAAAAATATAATTAAAGATAAAACCAGAACTATTATAATCATACTTACAATTGAGCTATAAATAATCTTTTTTGATTCCTCAAGAGCACTTTTAATTATCTTTTCATCTTTGGCAATTAAATAGATACCGACATTTTTACCTGAAAAATCTTTTACATATTCATAAGTGTAATAATATTTTCCATGATGCAAATTCTTTTGTTTTATTAACAGATCAAAATCTAAATCCATCGAGGTTCTCAAATACTCTCTATTCACAAACTCTTGTGATAATTTATATCTACCAAGAGTTTGAGCATTTTTTGCTTTTGTTGCGATGTCGGTTAACTCTTCATTCATCAGCAATAAAGCATATACACCTTTTTTTTCAAACTTTTTGGCGATAGAATTAACTCCTTGAATAACTTCAATAGAGCCAACATATTCACCATGTTTTTGAAGTGGTGCTAAACCTCTTAAAACCAAACCTGAACGTCCAGCTTCAAATGCTGCAAATGCCTTTTTTGTTCTTGCAACTTCTACGATTGTATGACGAAATGAGCTTAGCAGATCACCAAATTTATTAAGCTTCCATGCACGTATAAAGGAGTGAATATCTTTTGTATGTACGTGAATTTTAAGATGCTTGTATGGACTATTTTCTTGTAAATTTTTACTAATATCTGTCAAAGTTTTAATAGCAAGAGTTCTATCGTTTATGGCTAATGCTTTATATAAAGATTCTTCATAAGAAATCGAAATTGCATTTGTTAACACGACATCTTTTTTAGCTTCAATTTCTGTATTTAATAATGCACGTATGTCCATCATCTCATTAGAAACAGTTCTCTTCTCAACGCCACTCAATTCTTCTAACATCACTACTGATGCGATTATTATTAAAAACAAAGCCACAACTGATGACAATATAAATATTTTATGTGAAATTTTCATCTCTTATACCCTATTAAGCTAATATAAAGT
>WFND01000165.1 GCA_015484575.1 Helicobacteraceae bacterium | reverse complement strand
TTGAAGAAAAAGGACTAGAAAAAGAGTTGGGACAAATTTATATTGATTATAAACAGAGAGTAGGAATGATGTTTCCAAAGAAAATTTTTAAAAATTAATCTAATTTGTATTTTATGATATGGTGTCAATATGAAAATACATATAGATATAGACTCTTTTTTTGTATCTGCAGAGCGAACACGTGATAAATCTTTATGTCACAAACCGGTTGCTATAGGTGGGCGTGGTGACTCGTATATATTTGCTCCGACAAGTTCAAATCAGAGTATAAATCTCGATAACAGCGGAGCTTTTTTAGGAGCTTTTTTTCAAACTTATGACCCTACCCAAAAAGATATTGAAAAATTCATAGATGCAGATGGAAAAATTCGTGGAATATTGACAACCTCAAGTTATGAGGCACGTAAATTTGGCATAAAAACCGGTATGAGTATAAGAGAGGCTCTCTCTTTATGTCCTGAGTTGATTGTTAAAGCACCGGATATGGCTCTGTATAAAGAGCTTTCAAGCAGACTGCACAACTACCTCTTAAATAAAATTCCACTCATAGAACAGGCAAGTATAGATGAATTTTATGGAGATTTAAAAGGGTGGGTGGAAGATAGTGAAGTTGCATTTTTTATAGATACTCTGCGTCATGAGATAAAAAGAGATATAGACCTTCCCGTCTCTATAGGAGCAGCAAATTCCAAAGCCATTGCAAAACTTGCTACAAATATGGCGAAGCCTTTTGGATGTAAAACTGTTTTTGCACACGAGCATGTTGAATTTGTTACAAATATACACATCAAAAATTTTCCCGGTATCGGTAAATCTATGCAGAAAAAGTTACTCTCATATCAGATAGACACATTGGGAAAGCTTCTTAAATCTCGTGGAATAGTTGAGTCATGGAGTCCATATTCTCGTACACTTTACAAGCAGGTAAATGGTGAAGATACACAAGAGATAAAACCCTTACATGTAAGAAAATCTATAGGTATATCACGAACCTTTGACTCTATTATAGATAGAGCAGAATTGCGTCGAAGAGTGATAATCTTATCACGTCATCTATCTCATGCACTAATGCGTTTAAATGCCTTGCCAACGACATACCATGTAGGTATAAGCTATGAATTATCTCAACGATCTCATGCAAATATATCACAATACAGACTCTTCAATGAGTTATGGTTTCGTAAGTTGTGCCTCTCTCTTTTTTACAAAGCCGATACGCATAAACATCTTAAGATTATACGTCTGTCTATTAGCTGTAGTAACTTTACATGTAACTCAAGAAGAGAGCTTTCGTTAATCGAGTTTGATTCTGATTTAAAACAGCATAAGCTATCGCAACTTATTAGAGAATTACGAGATCTGTACGGCTTAGATATATTGCGTTTTGCAAGTGAAATCTCATTTAGATAAAGCACTTTTACATAACTCTAAAATTGCACACGCTATAATCAGAGATTATTTACATGTAAGGAGTATAAATCATGTATAAAACATTACTAGCCTCTACACTTATATTGGCTCTATTTAGCGGATGTGGTGATAGTATAAACTCACCAGATAGTGCCACTCAACCTGCCGGTTACACAAAATTTGATACAACAACCGGAGATATTCCATATCCTAACAATCTTCTTTTTGCAGGTTCTGATGACGGTACTTTAAATATTCCCTATGACCCAAATGCCACTGATGCAATTATCAAAAAATCGTTAAATACATTGGATGGATTTTCAACAACTGCTCCTATAAGCGTTGGTATAGATGGAGATATAGATCCTCTATCACTGGCAAAAGGATTAAGCGTGTATAGAGTTGATGCTACAGCCAGTGCGGCTACGGGAGGTATCCCTGCTGTAACGGCAGTAGATTCTAAATTGACTTTTGGAGTCGATTATTATGCTACATTAAGTTCAAACAGAATAGTTATCTTACCTCTTAAGCCTTTAGCATCTAATGCAAACTACATGGTGACACTAGATAAAGCTATAGTAAATAAAAAAGGTCAGTCATTAACTTCTGATGCCGTATCAGAGATGCTTAACTCTACTCAACCTCTAGCAGATATGACAACAGGAGAGGCAAAGGTCTATTTAGATCCGGATGAAGCGATAAATAACGCAACAGCAGTAAAATTAGAAGGCTTACGCAGACTTAATCAAGCTATGTTTTTAGCACTTTATAAAAATGGAAACGGATGCTCTATTGTTCCTCCAGCAGGTGTAAAATGTGATGATATTACTATGATTTGGAGTTTTAAAACACAAAGTATCGGTAAAGTTGCAAAAGCTTTTGCAGATGAAGATCTGTCTGGAAGTATAGTGGTTCAATCTACAGGTATGACATCTAAAGATGCGTTGATGTTAGCAGGTTATGATGTAAATGATTCGATGGCAGGTATAGCAGATCTGTATGCCGGTATGCTGATGAATGTGCCTTATTATCTAAGTGCCGCCGATAATAATCACTCGAGTGCCCCATTAACAGAGTATTTTGAAAAACAAGATGCGACCGACTTGCCAAAAGTTAAATCGATGCAAAATATTCCGCTTCTATTAACAGTTCCAAACAGTAAAAGCAGTATAAGCAAACCTGCTTCAGGTTGGCCTGTGGTTATCTTCCAACATGGAATTACCGTAAACAGAACAGCGATGCTACCTATATCTGAAGCGTTCGCATCTATAGGATACGCAACAGTTGCTATCGACCTGCCTCTACACGGTATCACAGATACAAACTCCGCACTAAAAACATCAACAGAGCGTACGTTTGATCTTGATTTGGTAGATAATAAAACAGGTGCACCGGGACCTGACGGGATTATCGACTCTTCGGGTACGCACTATATTAATCTAGCAAATCCACTCGTATCTCGTGACAATTTACGTCAAAGTACATCTGATTTGATAGCACTTAAAAATGCTATATCTACTGCAACAGGAGTAGATTTGGATAGTGGTAAAATAGCTTTTGTCGGACACTCTCTTGGAACTATTGCACCTTTTGGATTTTTGGCAAATTCAGATATTGAGAGTGTTTCACTAGCTATGCCCGGTGGAGGAATCGCACAACTGTTAAATAATTCTCAAACATTTGGACCTATCATCAAAGCAGGTTTAGCGGCTAAAGGCATCAAAGCAGGAACAGCCGAATATGAATCATTTATGATAGCGACACAGACACTTATAGATGATGGTGACCCTATCAACTACGCTCAAGCCGTTAAACAAAGACAGGCAGACAAGCTATATGCTATCAAAGTGATTGGTGATAACGTTATACCTAATGCCGTTGAAACTGCCCCACTTAGCGGTACAGACCCACTCCTTAAAGAGCTTGGTATGAGTGACATCAATGTGTCAAGTGCCGTATCTGGTATAGTAGCTTTAAGCGGTAATACAGAAGTTCAATACAATGAAGGCGGACACAGCTCTATTTTAAGCCCTGAAGCATCTAAAAAAGCTACATTTGAGATGCAGACACAGACCGCATCTTTTGTGCAGTCTTTGGGAAAATTGATAAAAGTTACCTATCCTGAAATTATTAAACAGTAAAATATTTACATGTAACTGAGGTTACATGTAAATGCTATTAGAACTTTTTAACTCATTTTATACCAAAAATTATCCAGATGATATGGAGCAGTGTATTGATTCATTTGCGGTTTTTGGAGGTTTTGATGGGAACATAAATCTTGATATAGAGCTTGAGAAGCTCATAGAGATACATATCTTAGAAAAATATGAAAAACATTTCAAATATATCTCTGCACTAACTCAAAATGATACCAATACAAAAAATCTTTTAAAAGCGATAGCACTTGGAGACAGGCGTATAGATTCTGCTTTTAAAAAAGCTCGTCTCTCAAATTTTAAAGGCAACAGGTCTTTAGATTTTTTATGCAATAACGGTATCATTGAACTTGAACACTCTCGTGAGAAAAAAGCACAAAAACAGTATCCCAAACAGCAGTTAAAACGTGAAATATCAAGGCATAAAATATCTCATAAATTACGATTTAAAGTACCTTTTTTACGTTTTTGGTTCTATTTTATAGAGCCTTATCACAAAGATATAGTAGATGGAAATTTTAAAAGTGCCTTAGATTTTTATAAACAGCATCATCAGGCCTTTAGCGGATATATATTTGAAGAGTTGTCAAATTTACTGTTGATAAAGACATATGAAAATACTATAGTAAACTCGGGAAGTTATTGGGATCGTAATGTGGAGATAGATATTTTAGCACTTAGTGAAAATATGCAGATTATTGTAGGTGAATGTAAATGGAAAAATCATAAGGTTAATAAAAAAGAGCTGCATAAACTAGAAGATAAATGTCAAAAATTGGGCATTAATCCAGATTTGAGAGTGCTGTTTTCTAAAAGAGGATTTTCAAATGAACTCGAAAATATTAAAGATGATGGATTAAAACTTTATAAAGCGGAAGATTTTAAAATTTTATTAACTGACAATACGCAAAGCGGTATAAGCCTCTTGTAGAAGTTGGAATTTTTGAGTGTAGTGATTTACTACATCACTGTTTTCTTGATGAACTTTATCGGGATGATATATCTTAACAAGTTTTTTGTAACTCTTTTTTAAGGCATCTTGAGATGAGCCTACGGGACACTCTAGTACCGTATAGTAGTGAAGCATAGATTCAAAATTTTCATCTTCTTGCTCATACTCATCAAATGAAAATTGAGCATAATCTCCATATAAACGTTGCATGAATTGTGAATTATATCGGTATTGAAGCTGATAATGTAAGATATGACGTCTGTTTAATGAACGCTCCAATCTGGTTTTGGCAAGCATTTTAGAGACATCAACAACCAAAGTGGTGTCTGAATATTTAATAATATAAAGTTCTAACTGAGAGCGAAGATAACTGATAACCCATAAATTTGGAACATATAGAGATATGGAGACTGTTTCACTGTCATGAGCATATAGCTCAACACCGATGGGCTGAGGCTCTTCGTGTGAAACCAGCTCTATTTTGATAGGCTGATTGATATATCTCATCATGCTTCGCCAGTAAAATTCGGTAGAAAAGTCTTGTGTTTGAGAGTATTTTTGACTAAGTTTTTTGAAAAATTCCTCTTTTTCGTATTTGAAAGAGTTGTTGTTAAAGACCAAAACAGCCTTTGGTAAAAAAAGCATATCTTGGACATGAAGATTTAAAAAATCTGACATTAGTGGAGATTTTAGAGTGTCAAAGCCTGTGCGGATAAGTATCAAATTATTTTGTAATACAACTTCCATAGTACCCTTTCACATCTTAGTATTTACAACTTAAAGCAAAAATAGTACCAATTAAAGCAGATCTTTATAACACTCTCCTCTTCTATCTCTTAACAGACCCCAATACTCTTGCATCTGTCTATTTTTTTCCAGATTAAAATCTGCATATATAATCTTCTGTTTATCTCTAGGAGCTTCAGCAATCTTTGCACCGCAAGAGTCTGTAATAAAAGATGAACCGTAAAATTTAAGTTCACAATTTTTACCTTTTTCTATACCAAATCTATTTGCACTAATAACAGGAACCATATTTGCCGCAGCATGTCCCATCTGAACGCGTTGCCAGTGATCTTTTGAGTCAATATCTATCTCTGGTTCACTCCCGATAGCGGTAGGATATAGTATCATCTGAGCACCTTTTAGAGTTAAAGCTCTGGCACACTCACTAAACCACTGATCCCAGCATATCCCAACACCTATTTTTCCAAATTTTGTATCATATACCTGAAAACCGGTATCTCCCGGTGTAAAGTAAAATTTCTCTTCATAACCTGCTCCGTCGGGTATATGTGTTTTACGATAATTTTGCAAAACCTCTCCATCAGCATCTATGACAACAAGTGAATTAAAATACTTGTCGGCACTTTTTTCAAAGTAGCTTAGTGCCAAGACTACATGTAAGCTTCCGCACAGTTGCGAAAATTCATCAATTAAAGAGCTGTTTGTTCGTTCGCAAGAGAGTGAAAAATATTTTTCATCTTTATCTTTACAAAAATATAAGGTTTCAAAAAGTTCTGGAAGTAAGATAATATCTGCACCGTTTTTTGCAGCTTCTCGCACCAAAGTTTTAGCACGAGAACGGTTTATATCTCTATTTTTATCCATTTTCATCTGGATAGCAGCGACTTTTATCAAGATAGAGACTACTTTTTCATAATCTTATATGCAGCCTCTTTGTATTTTCTCTCAAATCCAATATCTCTTTTGTCGTTAAGAGCTACAATACAAGCCTGATCTGAAATATATCCAAGTTTCTGTTTTACTATTTTACTACGCTGATTTTCTGGAATCATAGCTTGAATACCGACAACTATCCCCATAATATAGCCATTTGCTATAGTGTTGTATTCATCAATAATACTTAAGTTGTATTGACACTGTTTTTTCATCATGTTGTTATATGTAGCTGCTGAACTTGAGCTAACTAATCCGATTATAAGCATAAATGCTAATAAAGTTTTTCTCATATTTGACTCCTACTAATAAATCTCGTATAATTTGAACAAGTCCAAATTATACTCACTCACTAAAGCTTTGCCTATTGGCAAGAAAAGAGTCGTTTTGACTCCTTTGTGTATAAGTATACTTGATTATTTTTTAAAGTTTCTTACGCATATGCTACGAAATTTTTTACTTTCATCTCTAGCTCCATATCTTCCCAAATCAAAATCAAAATACCAAGCACTATTACGTCTAGCTTCAGTTGATGACCAGTAGAGATCTTCTCTGATATTTTTAAATGCGTGTTTTACGGTAACAGATCTTCTTGAAAGTTCAAGCAGGGAGCGAAGCTCATTTTTTGAAGGGACTCTCCAATCATGAAAATTTAAAAAATTCATCTTTTTACAAAACTGTTGAGACTGTGCAAAAGTCATCTTAGCAGATGGTTTGGAGTCATAATACATCTTTGAGCGTTTTGTATCTATAACAACCTCTTTGGCATCATCTCTAATGAAACTTTTGTCAATATTGTTTGAGTCAGCATGACCAAGACCTGTTTTTGGAAAAAATGCAGATGCGATAGTTGCACAGACTACCAATGCAAAGCCAATTTTTATCATTTTATACTCCTGTGTTTTAAAAGAAGTATATAACATTATTTATAAAGGGCACCTCTAAAAACCCTAGTAAGCCTCAGCGATAGAGAGAAATTCATAATCAAGGCAGTTATTGTAAGTAATAGCCGTAGCTATTGCGTCAATAACTAACGCAG
>WFND01000164.1 GCA_015484575.1 Helicobacteraceae bacterium | reverse complement strand
ACCAAACGGTTTGACAGGATAGGGGATACAAGAGTGCATATGCACTCTGTCGCAGGACTAACCCATAGTGATTTTAGAGTGCCTATGCTTGATTATGATGATCTACTTGCTTTAACCCTGCATCTTACAAAGGATATCCATGAACTCTACAAGATGTTTCGTCTTGCAGTATTCAATCTGCTGGTGCACAACAGAGACGATCATGCAAAGAATTTCTCTTTTGTGATGGATAGTGATGGAACATGGAGACTCTCTCCGGCTTATGATCTGACATTCTCGTATGGACCTGGCGGAGAACATAGTACCACTTATCTAGGGGAGGGCAAATCTCCTAATAAAGAGACGCTTCTTGCCCTTGCCAAGAAACATAATATCAAAGAGGGAAAAAAAGTGATCGAAGATATCGAAGCTGTGATCAGAGATTTTGAGAGTTACTCAAAAAGAGTTGGTTTAAAAGAGAGCAGCATGAAAAATATCAAAAAGGTTTTGAATAAAGCGTTTGTATAGATGTGTCAAATTGAAATGTTTTTCATGGGCATAATTTTTAATGAGGTTAATATTATTCTGGAATTATTTGATGCAGGCTCACACCTAAAACTTTAGAAATTTTATACAACTGCTCTAAATTAAAATGTTTGTTGTATTTATAGAGTTCTGCTTTGGCTATATGCCCTACAGAGTTATGTCCTATAGCAAAGGCCAACTGCATCTGAGTTATCTTTTTTTCTTTTCGAATTCTTTTAACATTGTTTCCAATAGCCTGGTAAAAAATTGCCAGTTCCTCATCCGAAAAATCATTTATAATAATGTTATGTCCTATAGGTAAATATTATTATAAGTTTATAATAGATAGAATTCTTTATAAATGTTCTATAGAACATAATTATTTTTTGGAGAGGTCAATTGAATTTTATTAAAAATACAACCATCATAATTGCTATATTTGCTTTACTGTCAGGATGTGCAGATAAAGAGCCTAAACCTGATAAAAATAATATTTCCACAATAACAAACAAGGGAGCCTTCTTATCATATGCACTGATTCAAGATGGCAAATTTATAAAGCTTTTAAAAAGTCTAAAAGGAATAGATTATAAAAAATATGATGTGGTAAAGATTACAGATCAGGGATTTAGCCCAATATTTAATACCAGGAGTATCACATGCCAACATTCGTTGATGCTCTCTACAGAAAAGAATGATTATGTTAAATGCAACAGTTCTTTTTATACAACGACTATGGGTGATGGGGTTGAAAGTGCTATTGTGAATGTTTTTGGTACTGTAGCAAGCCTTGGAACAAATATTGTAACGGGGAGCGCTTCTGTTGCAAAATCATTTGATGAAGAAGCGTTTTTAGCGGCTGTTAATGATAATGATTTAGTTGCTGTACAAAAAGAGCTTATAGTAAAAAGAGAAAAAGAAATTGCACTTCAAAAAAAACTTGAGCAGGAAAGACAAAAGAAGATAGCACTACAACGTAAAAAGCTTGAAGAAGAGAAGCAACAAAAAATAGCATTGCAACGTATGCAGGAGCAAGAAAAACGAGAACAGGAGATAAGACTCGCATCAATTAGAAAAAAAGAACATGATGCAAAATGTCAGAAAATTCTGCAAGAAATTGATAACTCTTCTGGAGTACAGCAAATAAGTTTGTATAAAAAACTAGATACATTAAACTGCCAGTAAAGGAAAAACATGAAAAAGATTATTTTACTCTTATTAATAAGTGGGTTTTGTATGGCCAATGCCGCTTCTCTTGTAAAAGCAAAAGATGCTCGCATTATAACTAATAAAGAGACAAAAAAATTGGTAAAACAGATCTTGACATCACCAAAAGGAAAAAAAGCATACAATGGTTTAATCCGATTTTTTAATAAAAAGATCTCTATTGTAGCTGCCGGAGGCTATTATGATACCATGGTCATATCTTTTATGTCTGATAATGCTAAAGAGGTAGAGCCTCTTTTAAAACCTTTAACAAGGAAGGAGCAAGATATCATACGTTCTTTAATTATTAAAGAGCTGGAACGAAAGGGCTATAAAATAACCTATAATAAATTTTGGGATAACCCCGCTAGTTTTAATATCAGCGTCAGTTGGTAAAGAGTCATTGATTAAGTCCGTTATCTTGGCTATACTACATATAATAAAAAACAAATAAAGGAATAAAATGTTAAAAAACACATTAATGGTATCGACAGTAGTCTTAGGAGGTTTGTTGTTTTCAGGGTGTTCGATGAAAGCAAGTTACCATACGAATATTAAAAAGATAGAGCAGCAAAAAGCAATCGTTGCTATTGAGGTAGATCAAGATTCTACATCTTTAGGATGGATCAACGCAGGTAATGTCACACGTAAAAACTATATGTATGCTTTTGGTACTGCTGCACAAACAACACTTGATAGCGGATACAAGTACTTTACAATCATAAAACCAAAAGAGCTAATTCAGCAGTATAAAGATAGAGAAGTACATAATCTCCAAGATGCCTACGATGCTTGCGATAGCGGAAAAAACAGCTTTAAAGTCGGAACAAGCTTAGCACCGGCAGATATACACAATAACTATTGTGACCATATTATACATACTCGTAAAGAAGCAACCTTGACTGGTGGAGGTGTTATTCATAGAATTGTATATTTTACGATTGAGATGCATAATGATCCTAGACCTGGCAGTAATGCGACATTTGATGCTCAGGAGGTTTTAAATTCTAAATTATTAGAGGATTTAAACAGAGAATATTTTAAAGAGAATAAAAGATAGAAGTAAATTTTATATCAGAACAAACTGAAGTTTATTCCCCAAGCAAAGATTGCAACCGCTGCAGAGATGTCGCAATCTGCACAAGATCCTGTGCGATTTTTTCATCCTGTCTCTTTTCATCTTGAATATTCTCAGTTTGTTCTAAAGCGATATGCAAACTCCTCTCTTTGTGCTTTTGCAGTTGTGCCAGTATATGTTGCAGAGTATCACAGAGTTCATCAGCCTGACGTAAAAGAGAGAAGCGGGTATGCATAAGCTCTTTTAAGCCATAACCCTTTGCGTGAAACAGTGGTATCGGCAGGTTCGATAAAAAAAGCGGACTAAGTATTTTTCTATCGTTTTGGCTGCTTTGGGGTCTAGAAGCTATATACTCTTTTACATAAGGAAGCTGCAGATAGCTCTGCACAAATATGGAAACCTCTTCTTCTATATCTTTATCTTCATAATCAAACTGAATACGTATGGCACTGTTGTTACTCACAACTGGCTTCTCATACTCTCTGTCAATACGCCCGACTTGAATATCTACCCCTCTATAGGAGACTAAAATATCATTCTTATGCAGGGATTGTGATCTTATCGCACTGCTGTTTGCAGCTGCCGGCTTCTCTTTTGTGGGATCAACTCTGATAATACCATAGGCATCAGCATCGGCGAGTGTTACTTCAGAATAGTCAAGTACACTTCTCTCTTTACCGACACGCACCTTTGCGATAACGGCGATCTTCTTCGCCAGATCTTTGAGTTTGCCAATTGCAACATCAGGAAATTCTTTTTTTAGTTTTGCCTGTAAGTCCAACAAATCTACCCCTTTATATGCCTGTATTATACAGTTTTCTCATTTGATATTTATTGATTTGCGCTTGGCGGGGATTTTGAGTATACTTCTTATAGGCTACCAATATACATATAAGGTAGTTAGTTAATAAAAAGGAGCCACCATGCTTATCTTAAAGATACTCGCTGTCTTAGCTGCACTCTACCTTCTCTATCTGCTCACCATAGGAGTGAACAAATTCACCCTAAAGAGATACAACTATCTCTTTATCAACACACTAACTCTCAGCACCTCCTTAGGTGGATACGCTGCATCATTGGGTGGATACTTTTGGTATATGAAGGCCCTGCAGAACCATGCCGACATTTTAAACGGTCAAATCTTAATGGGTATAGGCGCTCTTTTGCTCTTGTATACACTCTATAAGAACATCATGCATACAGATGAGATAATCGGACTCGTTCTAACCGTTGTGCAGCAGGTGATCTATCTTGTAGCAGGAGTGATTGGTCTGATACTCATCTGCTTGACCTTCCTGGCATATATCGAAGCCAAACCCGTTTATAGAATAAATTGAGGATATTGCATTATGTCAGATACATTCAAAGTTCTCATAGAAAAACATTACAATACAAACAGAGGAGTCAAACATGCATGAAGATAACAATACCACGAACAAGGATAATTCTTTGAAGATATTTATAGGGATGATGCTCTTTGTCGCTTTGATGGCATTTGCGAAGTGGCATGATAATCCCAATAACAGAAATCCTAAACTCAATATCCAACACTTTAAAAACAATAAGAGTCTTATCTGCCAAAACTCTCTTGGAGGCGGTTCGGCCATTCTCATTAACAAGAAAGATGGCTGGGAGCTCTATAAGAAGCAATATTTTAAAAAAGGTGAGGAACTTTTAAATATAGAGTATTGCACACAAGTAGAAGAGGAAGAGCAGTAAAGAATGAGCAGTAATCCCTATGTAAATATAAAATCGCTCACTATAGATATAGCCGAACTGGATGATTCTGTTTTAGAAGATGGAGCGTTTAAGAGAAAAGAGTATGAGCTCTTTGAGGTACCGCTGCTGTATATCTATAAAAATGTCACGACTGGCACATTTGCA
>WFND01000163.1 GCA_015484575.1 Helicobacteraceae bacterium | reverse complement strand
CACTTTTTGTATTTCAAAGTACTATAGAGTCCTAAAATAGGGGATACTTGTTTTTAAAAATCATTATTTTTTGGTAAAATGAGAAAGTCAGGAGAGTTACCATATAGAACTTATGAAAAAACTACTTTAAGGAGACTTCTAAAAACCCTAGTAAACCTCAGCTTACTAGGGTTTTATAGGTCTCCTTAATTTATCTCTTGGCACAAATTCAAGCACTGTCGCATTGATACAAAATCGTCTTCTACCTCCGGGTGCATCATCAAATACATGCCCAAGATGAGCTCCCGATTTTTTAGATATTACTTCTACTCTTCTCATGCCAAAAGAGTCATCCTCTTTCTCAACAGTTGCTCCATCTACAGCCTTAAAAAAGCTTAACCATCCAGAACCTGAATTAAATCTGTCACGAGTATCAAATAAAATATCGCCGGAAACTTTATCTACAAAAACACCATCTTCAGTATGCTTAAACTCTTCATACTGTTTGCAAAATCTACCGTCGGTTTTCTGTTTAAATGCAACATCATAGCCTTCACTGTCTCTGCCAAGTTTAAATGCACCTAGAGCTTTATAGAAACTTTTTTCATCCATATATCCTGTAAATGACTCCATTTTTTTACCATCTTCTATAAACAAAATAGTAGGTGTACCTTCTATTTTACCTATATCTTCAAAATCTTTAAGTCTCTCTTGATGAGCTGTTCGCAAAGGTATGCTTCCTTTATAGTGACTCGTAACATTTTGCTTAAACCTTTCACAAAAACTACAGCCATCAGCATCAATCACTACAATCTCTTTGCCACCCAAAGGCTCAATATATTTACCACTATCTAAAGAGATATTTTCATCTGAAAACTTTACACCTGTTGAGTGATTTGGACAGTAGCCATGAGGATTTTTTTGCAGATAGTTTTGATGATACTCTTCTGCCACATAAAATTTATCTAAAGGCTTTATCTCTGTTGTTATACTAGAGTATCCGGCATCATTTAGCAATTTTTGATACACTTTTTTTGTTGCAAAAGCTACCTCTTTTTGCTCTTGGTTCGTATAATAAAGTGCTGATCTATAGTTATTTCCTCTGTCATTTCCCTGTCTATTACCTTGTGTGGGATCATGTAGTTGCCAAAATGATTTTATAAGCTCCAAAGTAGATATTTTATTATCATCATACACAACCTCTACGGCTTCGGTATGATTTATTATATTAGCAGAGTTCTCTCTATGAGCCAAAACTTTATCATAAGTTGGATTATCATAATCCCCACCTGCATATCCCGATGTAGCTTTTATCACACCCTCAAGATTATCAAAATACTTCTCTACGCCCCAAAAACATCCCGCCGCAAATACTATAGTCTGCGTCTTAGCCATAAGTGTCATACTAACTCCTAAAATCAAAAATATTTTATACATAAATATCCTTTTAAAAAGTCAAGCAGTTTAGCAGAAGCTTTCTTGCAGAGATAAAAAATTTTAAGTTAATTTTTTTTCTTTATTTTTTAGAGCTGCCCTTAAAATCTTCTCCAAAAAGAGCTACTTAAAAGAACAAAAACAGTATAACACTCCAATCTACCGATAATCATAGCAAATGAGAAGAAAATTTTATCTGCATCATTAAAAAAAGAGAAGTTGTCAGATGGCCCTACAAGAGCAAAACCGGGACCGACATTTCCTACTAGAGCAAATGCTCCTGATATTGCACTCATAGCGTCATAACCTCGTGCATATATATAGATAGTTACAACAGCAACACTAAGCATAAAGAGAGTAAAAAAGCCAAAAGTTGATGAGAGTATTCTCTCTTTTAGTTTTACTCCGTCAATAAAGACAGAGATTATGGTATTTGGATGTAAGATACGTTTAAATTCAGATGAGAGAGTTTTAAAGATGATAATATGTCTTATTATCTTAACACCACCGGCAGTTGAACCTGCATTGCCTCCCATCATCAAAGCTACAAAGATTATAGCGATAGCAAGATGTGACCACGAACCGTAATCAATAGTCGCAAAACCGGTTGTAGTCATCACTGAAGCTATAGTGAAACTAGAGTGCTTTAGGGCATCATAAAAGCTGTCACCACTTATATCTACGTGTACAAAAGCCAGAGATAAAGAGAGTGTTAAAAATATTATAAAATACCACCTAACCTCTTCACTTTTGTAACCGGAAAAGTCTTTGTGGTATATCTTAAGATGTGCTAAAAAGTTTATGCCTGAGAGCATCATAAAGAGTGTTGTAACCCAGATGATACCGTCACTGTTAAAATATCCCAAAGAGCTATTTTTAGTAGAAAATCCACCTGTAGAGATGGTAGAAAAAGCGTGATTTATCGCATCAAACCAACTCATACCAAAGATTTTTAAAAGAAGCATATCAACAAAAGTCAAAACTACATAAACCAACCATAAACTAAGAGCCGTATCTTTTATCTTTGGTGTCATTTTTTCCAACTGAACGCCTGTTGATTCTGCTTTAAAAAGAGATAGACTTCCTGTGGGGTTTATCACAGACAGCAGACCGACTCCTAAGACTATAACGCCAAGTCCACCAAGCCAGTGCATAAGACTTCTATGAAATAAAACAATGTGGGAAAGAGACTCTATATCATTATATACCGTAGCCCCTGTTGTGGTGAAACCGCTTATAGCTTCAAAAAATCCTGATGCAAAGCTAATATCACTATACAACACCAAAGGAACAGCACCGGCAACTCCCAAGAGTATCCACAGAAGATTTACTACCAAAATACTATCTTTAATCTTCAAATTTAACTCATGCTCTTTTAAAAATAGCCAGATTGATAGATTTATCGTAAAAAATGCCGTATCATAATAGAAAAATAGTCTGTAATTTTCATCATATATAAAACCTACAGCTATATCTAACAAAAATATCACAGATATGGTTATCCCAATCAAGGATAAAATTTTAAATATATTTTTATAACTCATAAATCCACTGCTGTACTCTCTCGCTCTCTTTTATAACACAAAAGGCGATAACCAGATCATCTTGCATCAACAGAGTTTTTTCATCTAAAGAGTATAGCTTCTCCTCTCTCATTAAAAAAACAGTTGAGCTGTTTTGTTTAAGAGGTTTTATCTTTTTAGAGATTAATTTTGAGTTTGCAAATACCTTTCTCATATACATAACTGCCTTTGCACCACAAAAACTTTTCCTTACAACGACACCTGTAGAGCTAATATCTTCCATTATTGTGTTATATGCACTTATTTTTGGACCTCTGACAACGATTATACCTAGAGAGTGCATAAGATTATAGTATTCCATCTCATTATTTATGGCTACAACTTTTTTTATTCCACTCTCTTTTGCCTCTAAAGATTTTATGATATTGTACTCATCATCTTTTGTGGCTGCTATAAAAATATCTGCACCGTCAAGTCCTTCATCTTCAAAAAGTTCATGTGCAGAGTATTTTGAGTTGATGATAGATGCTCTGCCTTGTAAAAGTTCATCGGCTTTCTCACAAAGTTGTAGATTTTTCTCTACCAGCTTGACATCTCTGCCCACTTCAATAAGCTCTTTTGCTATAGATATACCAAGTTCTCCGCCGCCAAATACGACACATCTTTGAATTTCATTATTTGTTTCAAGCTCTAATGTTTGACAAACTTCTCTTATCTTCTCTTCTAAACCAAACAGATAGACCAGATCATTTGGTAATATCTCAACTTCACTCTCTTGAGGTATAAAAAATTTTTTCTTTCTCTCAATACCGACAATCTTAAAATTTTCATCGCTAAAAGTGTGAGGTATAAATCTGCTTGAGACCATAACAGAGATGAGTTTGTGTTGTGTATATTTGAAAAGCTTTATGTTGTTAGCTTTTGGATACTTTATAAGAGAGGAGATAGCTCTCGATGCTAAAAGAAGAGGAAATACCAATTTATCAATATCTAATTTGGTTTTAATGCTTTCACAGTCAAAAAACTGCTTTTGAAGTCTGACAAACTTTTTATCTATCTGCAAAACAGTACCGGCAACAACAGAGGAGATAAGATTTACATTGTCAATATCTGTAACAGCTATAAAAAGATTTATCCTAATATCTACTAAACTCTCATAAGTTTTAGAATCTTCTATATCACCCAAAAGTGGCATAATATCAAGACTCTCTTGAATTCTATGAAGTGCCTCTGAATTCTGATCTATTACTGTTACATTGTGTCCGATACACAGAGTCTTAGCTAAATTAAAACCGACTTTTCCCGCACCTGCAATAATAATATTCATAAAATATCTTTTTTGCGTAATTGTATCACTTTTAATGCTAAAATATCGCTTATTTTTAATTTAATGGATTTATATGACTGTTTTTGATGCTGTTATTTTAGGTATTGTTGAAGGAGTTACGGAATATCTTCCCGTCTCTTCAACCGCACATCTTATCTTAAGTGCCCAACTTTTAGGGTTAAAACAAGACGCTTTTTTAAAAGCTTATGAGATTATCGTACAGATAGCTCCTATCTTCTCTGTTATGCTTATCTATAAAGAGCGTCTGATTCAAAGCAGAAAATTGTGGTACAAACTTATCTTCTCTTTTATTCCTACCGGTATAGTTGGGTTACTTTTTCATGAGAGAATTGAGGAGATGTTTAGTACAAATTCCACTCTGGTATTGATGTTTTTTACAGGGGTTGTATTTTTACTTATAGAGTATTTTTACAAAGAGAAACAACACCATGTAAGTGAGTTAGATAGCGTATCATACAGACAAGCACTCTACATAGGAATTTTTCAAATCTTCTCTCTGATACCGGGGGTTTCACGCTCTGGAGTCACAATACTAGGTGCTATGCTTGTTGGACTAAAACGCGAAGTCTCTATGAGCTTCTCATTTTTACTTGCAATTCCAACCATGGGAGCTGCTTCTGGCTATATGATGCTTAAAGAGTATGATACTATAATGCAGGGAAATTTTGAACTATTATTTGTTGGCTTTATTATCTCTTTTATTATAGGCTATATTGCTGTCAAGAGCTTTCT
>WFND01000162.1 GCA_015484575.1 Helicobacteraceae bacterium | reverse complement strand
GTATAACATGTGTATCATTTTATGCAAAGAGTAAAATGCTAATTCAAGTGAAGTAAAAAAGAGTTACTCTCTAAAGTTTTTAGAGGTGCTATAAATATATCTGATACAATGTCGAAAAAATAAGGTCAGTTAATGAATATAAAAATAGAAAAAGGTGTTTTATATATGTTTCTAAGTGCTTTAATATCGGCACTTAACGGAGCAGTAGCAAAAATTTTGAGCGAAGACATCTGTGCACTTGAAATTGTATTTTTTAGAAATATTATCGGTGTTGTCTTTATTCTTATGATGCTAAAACATACACCCATAACACTAAAAGGCGGAAAACCTCATCTTCTTCTGCTTCGAGGTTTTCTTGGTTTTAGTGCGATGATACTCTTTTTTTATACCATCACCACGATAAATCTAGGAGAAGCCATAACACTAAATAAAACTTCTCCTCTTTTTGTATCTATAATAGCTTACTTTCTGTTTCACGAAAAACTTAATTATTCAAATATTTTAGCTCTAATTATCGGCTTTATAGGTGTTTTACTTATAACTAAGCCTGTTGGATTAAGTATAAGTTATGAATATTTTTTAGGTATCTTAGGGGGTCTTTTAGCTGCTATGGCTTATGCCACTATCAAAAAAATAAAACATCTCTATGATGCTAGAGTCATTGTTCTCTCGTTTATGGGTGTAGGTACGGTTATACCTCTGTTTCTATTTACGATAAGCCCGTATGTAACTCCTCCACAGAGTCTCTCTTTTTTATTTATGCCACTTATCATACCCTCAACACCGAAGCTATGGTTTCTTATATCTGCTATGGCTGTAATATCTACCATATCACAATGGCTTTTAACAAAAGCGTATTCTCTTAGTAAGGCAGGAGTTATAGGTGTAGTTAGCTATACAAATATTCCTTTTGCCATTGGTTTTGGGTATATGTTAGGAGACAGCTTCCCCGATTTTTATGTTTTAAGCGGAATTGGATTGATTATTCTCGGTGGATTATTGCTTAAAAGAGGATAGAACTCTATTTTTTCTGAGCAATAATCAAAGTAGATATATCCATAGAGAAACTTTGAGTGAATTTTATCTCAAATCCTGCATCTTGCAGTTCCTGTTGCATCTGTCCTACAGTCGCAAAATCACCTATAGAGTTCGGAAGATATTCGTATGCTTCAAGGTTTTTAGAGATAAAACCTCCTACTTTGGGCAATATTTTATTCATATAAAAGTCACGTATCTGTCCAAGCAGTGAAGGATTTTCATTTTTCATAAACTCCAGTATCACAACCATACCACCCTGTTTTAAAACTCGGTTAAACTCTTTTAATGCAGCCTCACGCTCTACTACGTTGCGAATACCGTAGGTAATACTTAAAAAATCCGCACTCTCATCTTCTAGCGGTATCTCTGTGGCTTTTGCTATATGGTAGGTAAATTCCGGAAATTTTTCACGTCCTACACCTACCATTCCCTCAGATGGATCTACGCCTATAAGCTCATCTACATTTATACCCTTCTCTTTTGCCTGACGACGCCAATAGTCCATCATGTCGCCTGTTCCACAAGCCACATCAACTATACGTTCTACTCTATCTTTGGCATAAAATTCAAACGCTTTATTACACGCTTTTTTTCTCCAACTTCTATCTACACCCATACTCATTACACGATTTGCCTTATCGTATGTAGGTGCTATATCATCAAACATTGATACGATTTTTTCCTGTTTTTGCATCTATATTTCCCTCTTCATCCACATTATAACATCACCGCCAAGTTCTCTTACATGTAAAGCTTTAAATCTCTCTTTTTTATTTAATAGTGACATTGTACCACCACCACTTTGAGTTGAGATAAAAACAAGGTAATAATCTACAATATCTTTACAAGAGTTGTACATCCCTTCTCCTCCCTCAATCAAAATATTTTTATACTCATCTATGCGTTTTAAAGAATTTTCAATATAGACTTTGCGACCTTTAACTTTAAAAAGTGCTATCTCCCTATCAAAATCATCACTGTGCGAATAGATTAAAATATCCGGTGCCTTCGCATCAACTAATCTTGCATCCAAAGTAGGTCTGTCTTCTCTAACCGTATTCCCACCGATAACCAACAGGTCATTTACGGCTCTCATCTTATGAACAAAGGTTCGAGACTCTAGTGAGCTTATGCTACCGCCATCTATAGTACCGTCAAGACGTTGAGCCCACTTAAAAGTGATAAATCTATCTCTCTGCCAAGAGATAAACGGATATAAAAGCTCCTGTGCTTTGATATTTTTACTATCTAGTTGCAAAAAGATATTTTCTGATTTTAATATCTCTGCTCCTCCTGAAGCGTTTTGAGTTCCGTCTTTATGTGCTATAAAAACTTTTTTTAGACCCAAAGAGGCTATAAGTGAGGCACAAGATGGTGTCTTTCCGATATGTGAACACGGCTCTAAACTAACATAGATACTACAGTTTTTAAATATATTGTTATGATGTTTAAGAAGGTACTCGTGAAGTTTTTGAGAGTTACATGTAAAGGCTATAGTATCATCTTTACTCATAAGAGTATAAGCATCACGAAGGGCTAAAACTTCAGCATGTGCTTCACCGGCTTTTTGGTGTGCATTTATAGATAATACCTCACCGTTTTCGCCTACAACACAAGCACCGACAGCAGGGTTTGGGTATGTTAATCCCTGATATTTCCAAGCCTCATTTAGAGCTAAATTAAGATATTTTGACTCACTCATTACCACTCAAAGTAGGTCTTTGCCTTACTTACATCGGCATAATTAAAGGTTTTTTCACCATCATCTTGGGTATTTAAAGTTATATTATTATCTTTTACATGTAAGAGTTCACCACGATATTTACTCTTATCTTTCATACTTAGCACAACTTTTTCACCTATGGAGTTTTTAAAGTGTGAGATGTTCGCCAATTTTCTCTCTATTCCCGGTGAGCTTACCTCTAAGCGATACTCTCCCGAAACAGCAGGAGTGACATCAAGAAGCGGAGAGATAAGTCTTGTAGCTTCAACCACCTTCTCCATACTCACACCACCAGACGCCATGACACTTACTCTGTAGATAGTCTCTTCATTCTCACTTGTTATAGTCGTATCATATAGCTCCAAATCTATAGAGTTGAGCATAGTTTTAATATCACTCTCAAGACTCATCATCTTCCTTTTTGTTTCGTGAAGAGATCTTTGCAAATAGATCTTCTATATTTTTACTTTTTTGTAGTTGCTCATCAAAAACAAAGGCAAATTTAGGACATCTAAACCAACCCTGATCTCTTGAGCAATGCTCCTCTATGATAGGACGTGCCTTTTTTAGCTGTTTTAAAAACAGGCGACGCTCTTCATCACTATAATTGTGAGGATCAAAATAGACCTTTGCATCACTGCGACCTTTAGAACATGTTACATCTATCACATCTAACTCTCGAAGCCTTGAGTCATTTAATTCACTCAAAGCTTCCGGAATAAGCTCTTTTAAGATTGATTCTGTACGTTTTAGTTTTATCTGAGCCGGTGTCACAAACTAACTTTTTGCTCTACTTTTGTAAAAGTCTCGATAACATCGCCCGGCTGAACATCTTCATATCCATTAATAACAACTCCACACTCATAACCGTTACCAATCTCTTTAACATCATCTTTGAAACGCTTAAGTGAATTAAGCTCACCCTCATGGATAACAACACCCTCGCGAATAACGCGAACAAGACCGCCACGCACAAGCTTACCATCAACAACAAGACTACCCGCAACAACACCTTTAGGTATCTTAAACACCTCTTTAACATCAGCTTGACCGGTATGTTCTTCCGTATATTTTGGAGCCATCATGCCGGTTAGCATACCTGTAATATCATCAATAATCTGATAAATTATAGTATATGTTCTAATCTCAACACCAGTCTGTTTAGCTAAAGCTTTAACAGCACCTGTTGGACGTACATTAAATCCTAAAAGTACACAATTTTCAGAGTTATTTACAAGCTGTACGTCAGTCTCTGTAATTCCACCGACGCCTGATGAGATAACATTAACCTTGACTTCATCATTACGAAGCTCCATCAATGATGACTTGATAGCTTCTAACGAACCGTGAACATCTGTTTTTAGAACAACTTTCAGTGTTTTTAGATTACCCTCTGCTATTAGTGAAGTAAGCTCATCAATAGTTGTTTTTGTTGAGTGTGAAAGCTCACGATTACGCTCATATTCGTAACGTTTTTGAGCATATTCTCTAGCCTCTTTATCACTATCCATAGCCATCAATATCTCACCAGAAGAAGGAACTTCATTTAATCCCACTACAACAGCGGCTTCACTTGGTCCAACAGTCTTAATCTGCTTTTTATGATTGTCAATCAAAGCACGTACACGTCCATGAGATGAGCCACAAACAACATTGTCACCAATCTTTAATGTACCGTTTTGAACTATAACAGTTGCAACAGGTCCACGACCTTTTTCCAATGAACTCTCAACGACTACAGCTTTGGCTGCAACTTCAGGATTTGCACGTAACTCTAAAAGTTCCGCTTGGTCTAGGATATTTTCTAATAAATCATCTATGCCTTCACCGGTTTTTGCAGAGAGTGGAATAAACTCCGTATCTCCACCCCAATCAAGTGGACTCATACCGTGTTCTGCCATCTGACCTTTTACTAAATCAGGATTTGCCGACTCTTTATCCATCTTGTTTAAAGCGATAATAACAGGCGAACCTGACTCTTTTGCCAATTTAATAACTTCTATGGTTTGAGGCTTAACACCATCATCAGCGGCAACTACAATGACTACAATATCCGTAACTTGAGCACCACGCTCACGCATACTAGAAAAAGCTGCGTGACCCGGAGTATCTATAAAGGTAATTTTTTTACCATTTTGCTCAACCGTATATGCACCGATATGCTGTGTAATACCTCCAGCTTCACCATCAACAACTTTTGCATTACGAATAGCGTCAAGAAGAGATGTCTTACCATGGTCAACATGCCCCATAATAGTTATAATAGGAGGACGCTCTTGTGAATTTTCATCTTCTACATTATCTTCTGCATAAGAGTCTTCATAATTAAAAGCATCTTTTGGGTCGATAGTTGTCACTTCCACTTCAAACTCTTCAGCAAGAATCTCTATCTCATCTTTACCCAAAAAGTCATTTTTAGTTGCCATCATACCAAGGTTAAATAGAACTTTGATAATATCAGACATAGGTCTGTTTAGTTTTTCGGCAAATTCATAAACACGAATATCCTCAGGAATCTCTACATGAGTAACAATCTCATCTTCAACTTTGGCTTTGGTATATTTTTGACGCTTGGAGCGAGACACTTGACGAGGTTTACGTGGACCACCCTGCTTTTTACCTGAATTTCTTCCTATAGGTTTTTTAGGACGTGGTTTATTTGGCTGCTCTTCTGGGATAACTCTATCAACAGCATTCAAATCAAGCAAAACTACTTGATCCTCTTCATAATCCATTGAAACTTCACTCATACTGCCACCAAAAATATTTAGTGAAGTACCTTGATTTTTCTTCTGAACCGTTCCGCCTTGATTTTTCTTTTTAGATTTTTTTGCCGCAAGCTCTTTTAATGCGGTTTCGCTCATTTTACCGTAGTTGCTAACTTTAGCAGCTTCACTGCCACGTTGCGGTGCATTAAACGTCTCTTGCTCTTTAGGACGCTTTTTCTTTACTATTTTAAGACCGGAACGTTTAACTTGAACCGGTTTAACCTCTTTTATTAAGCTGATATTTTTTTTAGATTTTTCACTTCTTGCTTCATCTTTTTTTGTTTGAACTTTTTCTTCAACTTTTTCAGCTTTAATCTCTTTAGTTTCCTCTTGCTTAGACTCTTGTTCTTGAGCTTCCTGCTCTAGAGACTCTTTTTTCTCTTGCTTAGGCTCAGTAGTAGAATCTACCTCTTTTTCAGTCTCAACTTTTTCAACCGGTGCAGCTTTTTTAACTACAACTCTCTTTTGTACAGGTTTCGGTGCTGTACCACTCATAATGTAATTCATTATTTTTTCAGCTTCTGACATAGAAACAGAACTAGAAGCTGTTTTAACAGATAGTCCGATTGTTGCAGCTTTATCTACAACCTCTTTTGAGGTAATACCAAGTTCTTTTGCGATTTCGTGGACTCTGACTTTATCTGACATCAATGATGATCTCCCTTAACTGACTCATAAGTTTTTTCAATTCACCGCTCTTACACGCTCTTGCTAAATATTTAGCAGTTTTCCTCTCATCATCTATGCACTCTTTACATACATAAAAACTACGTCCTCGATGTGAATAAGATACGAGTTGTCTGTCTTGACACTGAAGACGTACTAATTCACTTTGAGTAAACTTTCCACGACAGGCGATACACATTCTCTGTGGCTTATGAAATTTTCGTGCCATTATAGCTAAATTTTCCTTGATTTGTGGCAATTTAACGCTCTATTACAAGACCGTTATTATCGAAGTCTAATATTTTAACATTAAAATCGGAAAATTTTTGTCTAAAACGATTTGCCAAAGCATCTGCATCATAATCATAAACCATATTAAAAAAAGTAGATCCGCTTCCTGAAAGTGTACTCATTAAAGCACCGTTTTCATACGCCATCTTTTGAACACTAAACAGCTCCGGCAACATTTTCATACGTGCTCTTTGATGAAATCTGTCTTGAGTAGCAAGGCGTAAAAGCTCCCAGTTTTCACTATAAAACGCAGCTACGGTAAGAGCTGAATGAGAGAGGTTGAAAACTGCATTTTCTTTTGAATATGAGCGTGGTAAGGATGTACGTGAACGTGCCGTTGAGATAGGTTTATTTGGTATGACTACGATGGCTTTAAGATAATCAGGAAGATGTTTTTTCTCAGAAAATACTTTGTTTTTTTCCAATGTCGCTACATTAAATCCACCCATAACAGCAGGTGTAATATTGTCAGGATGAGGCTCATAGGTAAGAGCATAATTTAATATACGTCTTTTAGAGACTCTAACACCGGCAGCCTCATGGGCAGTAGCGATTGCACTGACTATAACGGCAGATGAACTTCCTAGACCTCTTGACATGGGTATTTCATTGTAAAAGGTAAATTTAAAGTTTTGATTTTTTCTAGTTAAACGTTTATAGTGATCATTAAATATGCCTATAAAAAGATTATTGCCCTTAAGGCGAGGATTATTCTCTCCCTCTCCTTTGATAGCTACACTAAAAAAACGTGATGCTTTAAATTCAACACTATTACGAAGACTTACCGCAAGTCCCAAGGTATCAAACCCCGGTCCCAAATTGGCACTTGTAGCCGGTACGCTTATTTTCAACTATTTTTCCTTATCCGACAGCATCTATACCATATATAGGCAGAGTGTCATGACTAAAATCATCAATTTTAATCTGTTTTGGCAGTGCAAAACTATTTTGTGGCACATCTTTAAAAATCTGTGTCTCAATGCTTTGTGAAGTTTTAACAAAACAGAGCTTTCCTATGGCTTTGATGGGTCTATTTTCATTGAAAAAGAAGGCATCTGTAGATAAAAATGTGTAATTATTGATAACTGACAGTGTCTTTAAAAATATATAAGCCACTTTTATCGCCATAAAGCTACCCGGTCCATTTGCGTAGATAATATTTTTTATCTTATATTTTTTTAATATATCTTTAAATATAACAGGTAGAGCTTCTGAAGTATGCTCATCTGATTCAACCGTCTGTATTAAAGTTCCATCTTTATATATACCTATAAGAAGTGGCGAACTTAGTGCTATGACTACAACATCATGCATAAGCTTTTAACATCTCCTTCTCTTTTGCACGAGAGAGCTCCACAACCTCATAATTTTCACTAGAACTAAGCAGTTCAAGGGTTAATTTATGGTTTAAATCATGGCTACCTGCCAACGCCTCATAATGCCCTATAAAGTTAAGTCCTATTAGCGACATATCACCGATAGCATCAAGTATTTTATGACGAACAAATTCATCACTAAATCTAAGACCTTCAGGATTTAAAACTTTTTTATCATCGAGAACAACAGCATTCTCCAAACTCCCTCCAAGTGCCAGACCTTTTGAACGTAGATATTGGACTTCATGTAAAAAACCGAAAGTACGGGCTCTTGAAATCTCATTTTTATAGCTCTCTTTTGAAAAATTAAACTCAAACTGCTGTTTAGAGATAACCGGATGATTAAATTTGATTGTAAAGTCATATTTTAAATCAGAAGATGGGGTCAGTTTAACATACTTGTCACCCTCTTTTATACTGACCTCTTTTTTGATACGCATTACCTTCTTTGCTCTATCTTGGCTAACTATACCTGCTTCATCAAGCAAGATACAAAAACTACTGCTCGAACCGTCCATAACAGGTATCTCATCTGCATCTACTATAATACGAAGGTTGTCTATCCCATAAGCATAAACAGCAGAGAGAAGATGTTCAATAGTTGAGATAAAGTATCCCTCTGTACCTATAACGGTAGCCATCTTAGTATCAACTACATTTTCAGGTTTAAGTTTTATAGTGACATTTACATCACTACGAAAAAAGATAATACCGCTTCCGGCATCAAGAGGTTCAAGACGTAATCTTACAGGGCTGCCTTTATGAAGTCCTATACCAACTAACTCTACACTTTTACCAATTGTTGTCTGCATCATCTCTCTCTCCTTTTTGGATACTAAGCAATAAATATTCCCGTTATTGTCTATCTATAATCTTTTTGGCATCTTTTATCGTATTTGTGATATTTAGCTTAATCCACTTTCTATCCATCCACTCTTCAGGTCTCACCTCAATACCTTGAACTAAGACTCCAAAATGCAAATGGTCACCCATAGCATAACCGCTCATACCTGTACTAGCTATCTGCTCACCTGCATTAAGCATATCTCCGCTTTGTACATTTAAACTAGAGCAGTGTCCATAGATGGTATATAGTCCCAAACCGTGATCTAAAACAGGCATATTTCCATATAATCCGTTAAAATCAGCAAACACTACAGTTGCAGGATTTTGAGTCTTGATAGTACCCATCTTAACACTTGCCAAATCTAATCCCAAATGATATGATTCACTAAGTTTTTTACCCTTATAATAGTAATATCTGTGATCTCCAAAACTTGCCACTTTTTTACTATTTTTCAGAGGATAGAAAGGCTTTATAGCAAAAGAGTCAACTTTATCATCACTGACAACTGAAGTTGTTTTATGTATCAAATCTTCATTTTTCTCTCTTATATCTTCATTTATAATTTTAAACTGCTCTATCTTATCTTCTGTCTGCTGTGCTATATCAAAAGTCTCTGCAAGTTCTGCAATCTTACCGTTTAAAAATCTATCGCTTATCTTAATCTTTGAAAGACGGTATTTACGATTTTTCAGACGAAATGCTATGGTGCTTTTTCTTACATTTCCAGCCTTATCTTTTGCCACTATCTGAGCTCTAAAGCTAGGTTGCGTAATTTTCCAAGCCACTAAAGATATATAGTATCCATCTTTATAAAAAGGCTGAGGCTTAAAACGTTTATTGTGATTTACATCTATATATACTTCGCTAAGATTTGGATCATCTGCTTTAAATATAACAATACCGGAACCACCCTTATGGATATACATAGAGTTTGTTAAAACATTTAAGTGAGGTTTTTTTGTATCCACTTTTAAAACAAATTTCTCTTGAGCTACATTACCGGAGAGAAAATTCCACTTACTAGCATCATTTGCCTCTATAACGATGGTAACTTTATCCGGTTTGAAAGAGATAATATGCTTAGGTGCTTCAATGTTAAATGATATATCATTTTCGGGTATAGACAGCTCTTCTTGATTTAGCACTATCTTCTCGTCTTTGCTCAGTAGAGTCACTTTATATGACTTAATACCGCTAGTATCACTAATGCTTACATGTAAAGGCTCTTTAAAATTCCAAAAACCACTGTTTTTCATACTTATCTTGGGTACAACACTCTCAAACATAGGAGAGAAAGAGACAAAAACAGCCCCCGCAATACCTGCAATGAGTATCAACATAAAAATTATCGATCCAAACTTATTTTTTCTTCTCAAGAATATCCTTTATTAAATTATCTGCCTTTTGCAGTGTTGTGTTATAAAATGTACATCCTGCAGCGTGAGCATGACCTTCACCGCCAAACGAACTGCAAATCGCCGAAGCATCTACTGTTTCATCTGTACGAATAGAACATTTTACAGAGCCGTCATTATCTTCACATAAAAGATATGCGATAGATACACTAGGAAGATATAGCGACTCCTCTAAAGCCTCCTCACAATCCCTGCACACAGCTCCGCATGATAATAACATCTCTTGGGTAACTAGATGGACAACGGCAGTTGCATTTAGAGAAAGTTTCATATTTGAGAACATTAGACCTTTTAGTCGCAAGAGCGAAAGTGGTGAGGTTTGAAAAAGATTTTTTACAGCTAAATTTCTGTCTGCACCTTTTTGCAACAGCACTTTTGCCATTTCAAAAGTTTTCTCACCGCTTTTATAACTCATAAAATTTTTACTCTCATCAACAAGTCCGGCATATAAAGCAGTAGCCATCTTAGAGTTAATTTTAACCTCTTGTGAGATGAAATAGTTATAGATAAGCTCTGTAGTGGAGATTGCATCGGTATCGACATAATTTAGTTTTGCATAATTTTGATTACTTTTATGATGATCTAGATTAATATCAACATCTACATCAAACCCTAAACGTTTCAAACTAGCACAATCAAAACTGATATACAGATCACAACTTAAAGAGATAGAGTGTCTAATCTTATCTACCCATGGAATAAATTTCAATCTATTATCAAAATCTTCCGTATATGAAAAAAGTGTCACTCTCTTTTGTATCTGCAATATATATGAATAAAATGCCGAAGCACTCCCCATAGAGTCCGCATCTGGGTTTACATGTACAATAAGAGCGATATGTTTTGATTGTTCTATTTTTTGTAAAATTCTATTCATCAGCCTGTCTATGTTGTAATTTTGTAATTATATCTATTTTTTATTTATCTTATAAACATATGCCAAAACCTCGGCTACGGCAGCAAAAAGAGTTTCCGGGATAGGTCTGTCTATATCTACCTCTTTAAACAAAGCTCTTGCTAATGGCGGGTTTTGCACTATATGTACATCACTCTCACGAGCTATTTTTTTAATCTGCAATGCAATATTATCTT
The DNA here is from genome assembly GCA_015484575.1 of Helicobacteraceae bacterium. Taxonomy (GTDB): domain Bacteria; phylum Campylobacterota; class Campylobacteria; order Campylobacterales; family Sulfurimonadaceae; genus S010-53. The sequence continues at coordinate 3,023 of WFND01000162.1, read as the reverse complement.
TCCCTTTTGCTATCACTATGGGCGAGCGGTGTTTTTTCTCATCATAGACTATAGCAACGGCGTAGTGGGTTGGATTTGTGACTACTACATCTGCTTCTGGTACGGAAGCCATCATACGTTTTTGAGCTGCTTGCATCTGAATTTGACGAATTTTACCTTTGATATGTGGATCACCTTCCATATTTTTCATCTCATCTTTTATCTCTTGTTTGCTCATCTTTAGACCGTCAAAATACTGTTTTCGTGTGATAATAAGATCAATCATAGCAAAAATAAAGAGTACAAAAAGCATAACCGAAGCAATTATAAGAATTTTTCCAACAACCCAAGAGAGTTGATCAGGCAGACTAAAAAGGGCGACGGTGGGAAGCTCTTTGATATAAAAAAAGAAGTACCAAAATCCAATACCCAATGCGATATGTGCTTTAAATGTTACCTTTATACCTTCTATAATCTTCTTCATCGATACAAGATTTTTCACACCCTTGATAGGATCTAACTTTTTTATATCCGGTGCTAAAGATTTTGTTGTAAAGACAAATCCAAACTGAGCCAATGAAGCGATAACACCAGAGATAGCGACAATAATTGCCAACGGCAACACTATAATCAAAAACTCACGCATCACAACAAAAGCCATATCAATAAGGTTAGTCTGATTAATAGGTGTACCTTGAAGAGAGAAAAGATACCTAGTCAATGAGAACAGTCTGTCTTTCATAAAAGGAAAAACTATCAACACACCTAAAATAGAGACAAAAAGAGTAAAAACACCCGTAACATCCTTAGAGTTAGGAACATTCCCCTCACTTCTAGCATCTTGTATCTTTTTGGAGGTAGGTTCTTCTGTTTTTTCTTGATCATCTGCCATAATATCTCCTAGAAGAACCTATAGAAATCTTGAAAAGATTTCACTTTAGTGTCATAGCGACAAGCGTAGAAAAAAGGACTTGTTCTTTTTTTGTTCAAATCAAATGATACTTCTGTTTTTTCTTGATCATCTGCCATAATATCTCCTAGAAGAACCTATAGAAATCTTGAAAAAACATATTATAAAACTTTCATAGACAAATCAATCCAATTAGCTTGATGAATAAGAGAGCCTGAACTTATGGCATCTACGCCTGTTTGTGCATAAGACTCTATGCTCTCAAGAGTTATATTTCCACTAGCTTCAAGTAAAACAGATTTATAATTTTCATCTCTATAGCGTACTACCTCTTTTAGCTGTTGTGGTGTCATATTGTCACACATCACAATATCCGCACCTACACTCATAAACTCTTTTGCCTGTTCAAAGCTCTCTGCTTCTATCTCTATCTTACATGTAAAAGGTATATTTTTACGAGCATTTTGCATAAACTCTTGAAGATTTTCTATAGTTTTAAGATGTGTATCTTTTAACATCAAAGAGTCATCAAGACCCATTCTGTGATTTGTTGCACCGCCTACTCTTGTTGCGTATTTTTCAAAATTACGCAAGAGAGGTCTTGTCTTTCTTGTATCTAAAAGTTTTGTACTGTAAGGCTTAATCAAACTAACATATCTGTCTGTCAAAGTAGCGATAGAACTTGCATGTAAAAGCATATTTAAAAAGGTGCGTTCTACTTTTAAAAGCGTATGAGAATCAGCCTGTAAACTAACAAGAGTATCACCTTTTTTAAAGCTCTGAGAATCTTTAAAGTGCCACTTTACATGTAAAGCTTCCAACTCACACAAAGCGTTGCAATACAGCTCTCCCGCCAAAACTCCATCGCTTTTTGCAATCACTTTAGCCACCGATTTTACAGGCTTACTAACACGAGCATACAGATCACCTCGCCCAACATCTTCGGCTAAAGTATTTTTAACAAAATCTAAAATCATAATGCCATCATTCTCTCTAGTGCAATACTAGCCCATTTCTTAGTATCTTCATCTAAAAATATCTCGCCGATAGGCTCACCATCTTCTATGGCTTTTAATGTCTCATAGAGATCTTGGAGAGTTGTCTCATTCATAGTCGGACACTCTGGTTTTGTTGAAGAGAGAACATAGGTATTTTTTTCTCTTAGACGGTTTACAAGGTTAAACTCTGTCCCCACAGCCACTTTTTTATCTTCGGGCAGCTCTTTTATGTACTTAATAATTTGAGAAGTCGAACCGACAAAATCGGCAGCATCACAGATAGCAGGGTCACATTCGGGATGAACAATAATATCTATACCGGGATATTTTTTACGATAAAACTCTATATCATCAAGGCTAAAGAGCTGATGAACTGAACAGAAGCCGTCATAACAGATAATATCTGCCTCTTTAGGGTCACTGCCATCACCGATAACGCAAGAGTTTAAACCCATCTGATTTGCGATATTTTGTCCCAAACATCTATCCGGAACGAAAAGTATCTTCTTACCTTGTTTTAAAGCATCTGTTATGATGGCTTTTGCATTTGAACTTGTACAGACCAAACCACCCATTTTACCGACCTTTGCCTTCACCTCTGCACTTGAGTTTATGTAGGTAATAGGCAATATATCGTCAGCTTCTATTCCGGCTTTTTCAAGTGTTTTAATAGACTCATCATAGTATAATCCATCAATCATCTTTGCCATAGAACAGCATGCTAACTTTGGCATGACTACACGTTTATTTGGACTTAATACCTTAACACTCTCTCCCATAAAACCGACACCGCAAAAGACCACAAACTCCGCATCATCATCACGTGTCTTTTTTGCCAACTCTAATGAATCACCCGTAATATCACCCATCTCAAAGACTTCATCTCTTTGGTAAAAGTGTGCTACAACCGTAACATCTATACGTTTTTTTATATCTTGTATTTTTTTCTGTAACTCCGCCGTACTTAACTGCAATGAAGCTCCTTATTACATGTAAGAATAATTAAAGGCACCTCTAAAAACCCTAGTAAGCCTCAGCGATAGAGAGAAATTCATAATCAAGGCAGTTATTGTAAGTAATAGCCGTAGCTATTGCGTCAATAACTAACGCAGAGTATGTGTTTCTCTCTATCGCCC
>WFND01000161.1 GCA_015484575.1 Helicobacteraceae bacterium | reverse complement strand
TAAAAATGGGTGTAAAAGTATTAAAATAAGACCATTTACCTTTACAGCAGTAGCCAAACCTACAAGAATTCCCAATATAAAATAATCACGATAAGACTTCTCTTCTTTATCAAATAAAATCATAAACCACAATATTGATGCAAATATAAAAAACATCTGAGTCGATTCAAGCATAGCCGAACGACTTTGAAGTATAAAAGCGTTAGCAAACAGATAAAATGAAGTAAATAAAAATGATAGTTGCATCTGACGTGAAAAACGGTACAGTATAAGAAAAAATAGAGCAGATGATGCTCCACCAAAAAGCGTAGGAAAGAGTCTCATTCCCACAAAAGAGTAACCTTGCGGAAACTTTTTAATATAATCCGTATGCAAAAAATAAGATGTATCTATAGAATCATTTGGGTGTAAAATCACCTCTCCTAAAGCTATAAAAAGTTTACCCAATGGTGGGTGTGGTTCCATGTACATTACTCCATCTATATACTTTTGTGCTGAAGCTATATGATAATTTTCATCCCAAAAAACTGATGCAGGATTGTAATAATTAAAAACATATGTACTTAATGCTATGATTAAAACGGCAAAAACGTAAACTAGGAGTTCTCTATTTTGCGAAGATAGATTATTTATCATTTTATCTCCTGAAAATCTATATATTCAGAGCTTTTACCTACAAAATAGCTACTTTTGCCATCTATTGATTTATATTTTACTTTTAAGCCCATTGGTCCACCGCCTTGAAAATACAGTAACTCAAATTTATGTACCGATTTGGATAATTTTACTTTACATATAGTTGTCTGCATAGGACGATCTCCAACATGTTCGCATACTTTTTTGTTATCAATTTTTAATCTAAATCCATCATCAGAAGCTACTAAAAAATCATAGATTCCAGATTTTAAGACACTCATTTTTGTCTCTGCCTTTAAAAATATATTTCTGCTGTAACCCAATTTACCCAAATTAGGGTGTTCTAATGTCCTAGATACTAAAAAATTCAAACTATCAACAGTGATTTTCTTTGTTGAAGATATTTTTTGTATCGTATCTATTGTGGATATAGAACCTTTTTGTTGCATAATCGTGACATTTACTGTTTCATTTAAAGGTAGTTTTATAGTTTTGAACATTAAAAGAAGCCCTATAAAAATAACTATTGACAGGAAAATTTTTTCATTATTTAAATTTTTCACACACTCACCTATAAAAAATATTCCTAATTATATACAAAATTGGTATCATTACAGTTAAGAAAAGGATATGTCATTGGAAAATTACGATATTGCTATAAGAACTCAATTTATCACCTCTCTTATGAACTATTTTAAGATAGAAGAGGATGTGAATTTAAGAGCTCACATTGATGATTTAACCAGTAAGATAGAGCGTTCGCAGTATCGTGAATTTTTTCGTAGGCTCTCCTCTGGGGAGATGTCTTTTAAAAATCCTTTTGAGAAAATATCGCTAGTATCAAAAAGCTTTGTTATAGATGATATAAAAGAGGATAAAAGATCTAAAAAACTCTATAACATCATGTATGAACTGCGTAAAAACATCATCTTAGATGAAAATGGAACAAAACCTGCAAAAGAGAGGTTTGAGGCGATATATATAAGTAAAATAAAAGATAAAAACAGCGGGGAATTTCTTTTAGATTCAGACGATATTGAAGTTATTCGTAATCTTGGAAAGAGCTGGATATTTGATAACGTAGCAGGTGACAAGTCCTACTTCTTAAATATTGTAGATGTAGAGTATAAACATGTTAAAGAGTTACATGTAAGAGCCAAATTGACAGATAAAAGGGCAAAAAATGGTTCAAATACCTAAGACCCTTATAGACAGAGCAGACTTAAATATACTCCAACGTGCTTTAATACCTCTGATAATAAGATACACTTTTCAATGGGGAGCTAAAAAAAACGGAGTAGATGCAAAATTGCTATCTCAAAAGCTTACAACTCCTATAACTGAAGTTATCTCTGCACTAGATGCTTTGGTAAGTAAAAATATATTACAAATTTTTCGTCAGCGCGAGGGGGTAAATACCTATATTTTATATGACATCAATATCCAGCTTATTGAGGCCATAAACAACCCAAGCGTAGCATCTACAAGCATCTCTCAAACACTAAACAGCGAGTACAGCGATGCAACATATTATCTAAATATTTCAGATGAAGATGCTCTCTCTTTAGAGACTTTTGCACTCTCACAACTTGACAAAAATGCTCTAAGTTCGGATATATTTACAGATTTTCACCTATATCAACGTTCAAAAAACAGACGCTCTTTTGATTGGCGTGCCGAATTTTTACGCTGGATGCATCGAGAATTAGCAGACAAAAGCACGAGTAGCTCAAAAGATATCGTACTAGATGAGTATAAACCAAGTCAAGAGCAGTTTGCCATGACAGAATATTTTATCTCTAAATTATCTGCCATAGACCCACAATTTCAAGAACCTTTTGATGTTATGTCGTGGGCAAAAGAGATAAAATTTCTGATGTATGAGCAAAATTACACACTTTTAGACATCAAAAGTGCCATAGATTGGTTATTTTCAGCAAAAGGAGACTGGTTCCGTCCAAATGTTTTAGATGCCGCATCGCTTCGCAAACATTTTAAAAGAATCATCTCTCATACACGTTCATATCGTGATGGTGTTAAAAAAGTTCCCGATAATATAAATATATTTGACTTATATGAAGAAAAATAGTTCCAATTAGATACAATAACACAGATAAATTTAGGTTATAAATAATGGCAGGAATAAAAATAGAATCAAATCAGATGCGTCGTTCACATCGTATCGATATACCCATACAGATAATTATTGACAATAAAATATTTACATGTAAAAACTGGTCATTGACAGGTGTAGGGGTAGATAAATTAGAAAGTAGTTATGAACTCGATCAGATAATTGACGCCTCATTGCTCTTAAGATTTTCAGAAGCTAGGCTAGAGATTCCTGTTACCTTAAAGTACAAAAACACAAGAGATGATGTCAGCGGTTTTGAGTTTGTCGATCTATCCGAATCCAACAGAAGAGTCTTAAGAGAGTACCTTGAGCTGTCTATAGAAGGAAACTTAGAAAATGCCGATGGAGTTATAGGTATATACAATGAGCCTATTTTAGACACTCCCCTTAAAGAGTCAGTTGCTCTAAGCGACAGTGAGATGGGAGCTTTAGAAGTGGCTTTTAAAAAACGTTCTCGTCTATACTTAACACTTGGATTTTCTCTTTTAGTGCTTATTTTCATAACCATTTTTTACAATATTCAGTATGTGTATCGCTCTATAGGCATAGTATCTGGTAATTTTATAAAAGTATCTCCAAACGCAACAGGAAAAATAAGTGCAATTTATGTCAAGGTGGGCGATCGTGTTGAGCCAAATACTCTGCTTTTTGAGCTAGATGAACAATCTACTGTAGATAAAATTGAAATTTTAGATAAAAAACTTCTATCTCTTAATGAAAACACTCCTGCAAAAAGAGGAAAATCACCACTGTTAGATATACTATATTTAGAGAAAAAAGAGGCACAAAAGCGATATAAAAAGATAAAATCCCTCTATCACAACAGATTAATTACTTTGAGTGAATTAAACAGAGAAAAAGAGCGTTATCAACGTGCAAATATACGTTATTTACAAGAGAAAAACAGATCATACCCTAGTACAAATCAATCTCTTATAGCACTCAAAACAGATTTAGAATTAAGACGCTCAGAACTCGTAAACAGTCTAAACTACCTACGTGTATTTGCATCTGCTTACGGTAGCATATATGCCATTAAATCTCATGTAGGAAATCATGTCGGTTCAGGTGATGAAGTTATGGTTATTCAGACAGACAATCAACCATATATCGTATGCAAAGTGCTCAAAAACGAAGTGATAAATATAAAAAAAGGTATGAGTGCAGAGGTCTATATTCCCAGTTTAGACAGAACATTTAAGGCTCATGTACAGACACTAGGAAATCTCTCCATAAATACAGAGTCTATGATATCTAATGAGGTTAGCTTAAATGAAGTTACTGTTAAATTACTTTTAGATGAGCATGTAGATTCTTTAAATCTAAATGAGCGTGTAAAAGTGTGGTTTCATAAGCCTTTGTGGTAAATTATGCGTTTAAGATATGGAAAACGTGATGCTTTAATCTCTCTTATAGAGCCGACTCTTATCTATGTAAGCTTAGCTATGGTTATCATATACATAATGTGGCCATATGTGTATTATGCGAAAAATGAGACAATTATTGTTATAGGACTGTTTGCTTTTTGGCGTTACGGCTGGTTGGGTCTCAATATGGCTCGTGGTTTTATATATAATAAATTTGTCTATAAAGGCTATCTGAAAAAGATTGAAAAACTTGATAAATCCAAAAGATACCCAGATCATATCTACTTTTTAATTCCATCATACAAAGAAGAGGCCTGGGTCAGTATTGAGACATTTAAGTCTATATTTAACGAACTATTAACCATTCCCTCACACGCTACTATAGTAGTCTCCACAAGCGGCTCATCTGAAGAAGATACAATTATAGAAAAACTCTATCGCACACATACCGTAAGAAAAAAGGTAGATCTTGTTTTTCAACATCAAAAAGAGGGAAAAAGAATCGCTATGGGACATGGTCTTAGGGCGATAGCTAGACGCTATCTAAAAGAGGGACATGATTATCATAGTGTAACTTTTTTCATGGATGGTGACAGTTATCTTGAGAAAGGTTTTTTCAAAAAACTTTTGCCACATTTTGCAATTGATCCAAAATTGGGTGCGTTAACTACAAATGAAGCTGCTTTTATCAGAACAAATTCAGACTGGTACAAAGATTGGTTTAATCTTAAATTCGGGCAACGCCACATGCTCTTTCAGTCACACTCACTCTCAAACAAAGTGCTAACTCTCACAGGAAGACTCTCTGCTTACAGAACCAATTTAGTTATAGAAGATGAGTTTATCAGACGATTGGAAAATGATGTAATTACAACCGTAATGCACGGAAAATTTAGATTTTTAATGGGAGACGACAAGACAACTTGGTACAACCTGTTAAAAGATGGCTGGAATATGCGATACCTTCCGGATACACTCTGTTATTCACTAGAGAGTCGTGATGCCGACTTTTTTGAACTTAGTCGTTCTTTACCATATCGCTGGTATGGTAACACTTTAAGAAATTCAAACAGAGCGTTAGCTTTGGGTCCAAAACATGTAGGATTCTTTATCTGGTGGGCTATATTGGATCAGAGAATATCTATGTGGACATCTCTAGTAGGTATAACCGGTGCTATTATTTTAGGCATCTTTAAAGCTTTTTACTACTTTTTATTCTATTTTGCATGGATACTTATTGTGCGTACTATACAGATAGCTTTTATAGCCTATAATGGTCATATAGTCTCATGGAGAAGTCTTCCTCTAATGCTATACGGGCAGTGGATAGGCTCAGTTGTAAAAATTAAAGCTCTATTTAATATATCAGATCAAAAGTGGTCAAAAGGTGGTGATGTGCAGTCAAGTGATGATTCTGTAGCTAAAGTAGATCACCCTCTTGTTAATTTTATGCCTGATTTTATGATGGTCGGCTCTTATATCTTTTTTATTTTTGTTATGCTTCTCTCTCATGATGCACTTGCCCTTCCAGATACGGATATATTAAAATCATCAAATATTCAAAAACATCAGTTTTTTCTGGCTGAAAATTATGGAGTAATCGTAAATGATGATAGAGATGATGCAGTTGCCATAAATAAACTCATACAAAAATGTGATGGAATTAAACCTTGTAAAATCACTCTTGCGGAAGGAAAAATAGATCTATATAGCTCTATAATTATCAACAAAAACCATATTACGCTAGAGGGAGAGGGCAGAGACAATAGTATTATTATCTCTCATCTACACACAAAAGATATAGCTGCTATATATGTCAAAGGCTCAAGAGGCAAGAAAATTGGACACTTAAAAGAGAGTACAAAACTAAACAATACAATAGCAGAAGCTAAAATAAAAGATAATACTACATATAGATACATACTTATACGCACCCCAAATACAGATAGATTTTTACACAATATAGGTTCTCAAATATGGAGAAAAAAATATCCATATTTAAGACAGCAGATATTTCAGCTATATCGCTATAACCGCAGAGCTAAATTATTAACACTTTCACATAAAATAGAGACAATATTTCCAAAAAATATCTCTGAGATTTGGGGTCTTAATCTGATAGAAGATATTAGATTGAAAGATTTTACAATTGCACATGATATAAAAGGTAAAAATATACAGAGTGTTCAGTTTGTATATGAAAATGTCTATCCTGATAACATGGTTGATATGATTCGTTTTGAGTATTGTGCCAAAGTATCTGCCGATAATATTAAGATTTTAAATAGCGGAAGACATCCTTTGGTGATGGAAAATGTACTTATGGCAGAGCATAGAAATCTCTACATAAACGGTGCATGGAACAAAGGAAAAAAAGGAAATGGATATGTCCGTTTTGCAAGAACTTACAACTCAACGCTAAGAGATTCACAGATAAAAAATATTCGCCACATCACACTGCAGTGGAGTAGTAGCAACAATCTTTTAGAAAATCTAAAACTGACAAATGTAGATATTAATTTTCACGGCGGATATGCTCATGATAACACAGTTCGTAATATCAAAAGCACCCTAAGCTATAAACATCTCTGGAAAGAGATAACCTTTACTCCATTAAATGCGAGATACGCTCCCCCCGATGGTCCGCGTAATTTGGTAGAGCATATTGAAGTAAATCGCTAAAATCACTGCTTTTTGTCTGATATAAAATCTCAAGAAGTAGCTTATATACCTCAAAACGACCCAATAAAATCTCTAAATGTTTATCATGATACTGCAGAGATATATCATCTATGCTTTTTCCTCTCGTTGATATAAGCTCACTATAACCCAATTCATCTATTTTTTGAACAGTTTTAAGATATTTAGCCAATCTTTTTAACTCCTCTTTTTTTCTTTTTAGCTGAGTCTGCTTATAGATAAAAAGAGAGATTGCTTCTGTTAGATTATCCTTGTCTTGACGCTCTTTTAGCAAAATCTGCTCTTTCAAAATTCTATTTTGTAAAGTTTCAAGTTCGGCACTTTGAGTATATGAAGTCAGTGGAATTTTTGCATCAATTCCCAATAAACTCTGATTTTGAGCAGCATACATTTTGCGTTGACCGACATAGAAATTGAGTCTCAACTTATCACTCCAACTTTTATGAATTAGATTTTTTTTAACTAAAGAGTTATACAATTCATTATCAACACTATTCTCTTTCTGTTTGGCAAAAAGTTTTACGCTATCTTTTAAGTGAACATACTCTATCTGATTTAGCAGTTGCCAAAGTTTCTCTGGTATCTTCAAGAGAGTTAAATTATGATAATACTTCAGAGATTCCTTATCCTTTTCTACTCTAAAAAGCATACTGTCATACTCATATTGAGTAATCAATCTTGCTTTATACTTCTGTTTTAGCTGTTTTAAAAATCTCTCCTGAATTTTTAATCTTATTATGGTTTCAAAGGAGTTTACACTATTTAAATAATACTTCATCTTTCTAAAAGCCTCATCTTTTGAGAGAGACTGTATATAATTTAAAGAGCGGTAAAGTTCTACTTTCTTCTCTATCTCTTTTTGTTCATCTATGCGTTTGGAGTGGTAATATCCCTGATCATACATATCCCACTCCAATCTAACATCATAAGCTGTCTCGTTGTTTAAAGTATCCCAAGCAGTATTTGATTTGAGATAAAAACCGCTAAATGAGTCATCTTTGTTTGATATAACAGCTTTTTGTATATCATTATATTTTGATAAAAGAGATTCATCCTCTTTTTTTCTACTTATAAGTTTTCTGCTTATCGTGCCGTCTAAAGTTCTTATATTAAATGTATCAATATCTTCTTTCATATCTTTTGTGCTATCATTGACAATATTGCTCTGTTTTTCATACTCTCTTACATGTAAAGTATCTTCACTTTGCATCTTTTTCTCATCTACGCTATAGCTCACTATCTTTGCATCAGGATAGATACGTTTTATAACTGAACAGATCGTATCTGCACTCTCTTTTTCCTTAAACGCACCCGTTCTAAGAACATAAAAATCTCTATACTCAACAACTTCACTAAAAGGGATATGATTTAAAATATTTTGAACATACTCTTGTCTGTTTTTATACTCTTTAGGAGTTAGCTTATCAATCTCAATTGCATAATACTCATCTCTTTTTCTAAATTTTTGACTTACATGTAAATCATCTGTTTTGGCTGATTTTATCTGCATCACAGGTATAAAACTTTTTGCTCCCTCACTAGAGATTACCGTTGCTTTTACATATCTCGATTTTGTAAGCGGTAGAAGTGACTTTGCTGATGCTCTATCTTTAAACTTACCTGTACACACTGAGATGTAACCATCTTTAACCACTGTACTCGGATAAGGCAACTCTTTTAAAAGTTCTCTTATCTCTTGTGTATTTTTCTGAGCTTCTGAGACTGAAAATTTATCTACCTCTATACAGTAATTCGCAAATAGAGAGATCTGCAATATAAAAAGCATAAAAATATTTTTTTTAATCATTTAAAACCTTTTAATTTTCCATATTTTATACTAAGTATATATAAATTTAGCTATACTATCCCCTTATTTATTGATATATTTGTGATACATTTATAGTGTATCATTTCAGTTATATTATTTAGGGTGGTTATCTATTTTATGAAACTTGTTTATATACTTTTATTATCGTCTATTCCGGTTTTGGCAAATTACTGCATACAGGCAGTGACTTTATATAGGTTTGATGAAAACCGAATAAGTTCAAGACAATCAGATGTGTTAACAAACTTCAATAACTCAAGAGTTGAAGAGAGAGGCTCATATCTTGTACTGAGAGTTGGTGATTACAGCTCTTATTCTCAAGCACTTGAAGTTATAAACGGTGTTAAAAAATATTATAGTGATGCTTATATCAGAAAGTGTGATTTTGATACTTCAAGAATAATATATCCAAAGTACTCTACTCCAATTGAGAAAAAATTACCTAAATATGAAAGAAGAGATATTCCACCTAAAAGAGAGATGGGTTATGAAAAAAATTATACTCCAATTAAAAAACATAAGAGCCAAGTTGTAAAAAAACGTAAATATGAGCAGCCTAAGCCTGAAAAGGCATATTATACTGATACGCTTTGGAGAGATTGCCAAAAATGTTTTGCACCCGTATATCTTGAAGAGGAAGATGATAGTGAGCCTGAAGACGATGTTGTTCAAAAACCAAAAAAACCAATAAAAGTTAAAAAGAGAGAAGAGATAAGCAAAAAAAGATATAAACCTACACCAAAAGCAGATGATGATTTCTGGGTAGAAGCAGTTGATAAAGAGAGTTCAACTACAGACTCCAAAGGCTCATACAACCCAGACTATTATCCACAAATAGACACCGATCAGTATTAAGCAAAGAGCAAAAAGTGACTGAAAAAATCGTATCAGCAATATTTGAAAATGCAGTGGTACGTTTTGTCGCTATCATATTTATTGTAACGCTTTTTTATATACTTATAAGTTCGCACTACACTATTGAGACACAATTTGTCATAGGCTATGGAAGCTCACTTTTACTTCTTATAGTGTTGCAATTTAAAAATATACCGGATTTTCTCAGGCTGTTTATAAAACTTTTAGCTGTTATCGTAGTTTTAAGATACCTCTATTGGAGAACTTTTGATTCACTGATTTATGAGGGGTTTTTTGATTATATAGGTGCTCTGTTTCTCTATTTAGCTGAACTGATTGCTATAGTTATCTATCTTCTTGGTATCTTTACCTCGCTAAATATCTTAAAAAGAAAACCTATCGAACTTTCTGAATATTCACAAGAGGAGCTACCCTCGGTTGATGTTTTAATACCTACGTACAATGAACCTTATCTAATGATTGAAAATACCGTTTTAGCAGCATTGGCCTTCGATTATCCCAAAGATAAATTTAAAGTTTTTCTCTGTGATGACGGCGGAACCGACCAAAAATGCAATGACTCCAATCAAGAGAGTGCAAAAGAGGCAAGAGAGCGTAGAGCATATCTACAAAAATTTTGCAAATTTGTCGGTGCTACTTACGTAACAAGAGAGAAAAATGTCAGTGCAAAAGCGGGTAATCTAAACTCCGCACTATCTCATGCCAACAACGATTTAATACTTATCCTAGATACGGATCACGTACCTGCAAAACAGTTTTTAAAGCGTACAACAGGTTGGTTTTTAAAAGATGAGAAGATGTTTCTTGTTCAGACTCCTCACGCCTTTTACAATGCCGATCCCATCGAGAAAAATCTTAAAATGTTTGGAACATCTATCAGTGAAAATGATATGTTTTATAGATATATTCAGCTAGGTCACGATTTTTGGGAGAGTTCATTTTTTTGTGGTTCAGCAGCAATTTTAAGAAGAAAATATATAGATGAGTTAGGCGGAATTGCCGGAGAGACTATTACAGAAGATGCAGAAACAGCCATTAAACTTCACGATAGAGGCTACAAAAGTGCATATATCAGTGAACCTCTTATTCGTGGATTACAGGCTGAAAGTTTTAGTGCATTGGTTACGCAACGTATTAGATGGACGCAGGGAATGGTTCAGATTTTTATGCTTAAAAATCCGTTTCTCTCTAAAAATTTAAAGTGGTACCAGAAATTAAGCTATCTGAGTGCAAGTTTTTTCTGGTTTTTTGCATTTTCAAGAGTTGTTTTTTATTTAGCCCCGCTTATGTATCTCTTTTTTAATCTACGAATATATAATGCAAACAGCGTTGAGATGTTAGCCTATGTCGTGCCTCATATGTTTATGGCGGTAATGATGTCGTTTTTTCTATATGCAAAGGTGAGAAATCCATTCTTTTCCGAGCTATATGAGACCGTTTTGTCATTTTTTACGCTTCCTGCTATTGTTCAGACACTATGGAGTCCACGCCATCCTACTTTCAAAGTTACACCAAAAGGAGAGGATCAGAGTAAAACTCATGTAAGTGAACTTGCCATCCCTTTTGTTATTATGCTCTGTATTGTTATCTTAGGTTTTGTTGCCTCTGCTATAAAGTTTTATGCTTACCCTGATGAGAGAGATATAGTAGTAATGACCACCTTTTGGAATCTGCTAAATTTTTTCCTGCTAATCTCTGCTATAGCCGTTACTAGCGAAAAAGGTGATGTTAGAAAATATATACGTGTTCCTATCAATGCAAAATGTAAATTTTTCATCGATAACGTATCTTATACAGGAACTATTTCAGATATTGGAGAGGGCGGCATGAGTATCACACCGGATGAGAAAGAGGGAAAAGAGAATCTGCTTCTTAAACATAAAAGCGTAACTATACATTTAGCAGATGTAGATAATAAATCATTTGAAATACCTGCCGAGTTTTTAAGAGCTTTTGGCTGGGGTTCAAATCTGATATTTATATTTAAAGATATTAGTAAGTTAATTAAACCGAGACAAAAACTGATTCAAATCATATACGGCAATACTACTATCTGGAAAGAGTTTGATGACAGTCACAAAGTGATGAATCCATTTGAAAGTTTTGCATATATTGTAAAACAGAGTTTTCAAAATGCCCTCTTTAGAGAGGCGTTTTCATTAACATTTTCATATATGAAAAATATATTATTCACAAAAAAGGGGTACTAATGCGTCTGCTACTGCTACTATTTATAACTGTTGGGGTTTTAATAGCTCAAACAAAAATAGATCCAATCACAACCACCACTCTTAAAGATGGGACATTTTTAGTACGGGTTGATTTAAATTATGTCAATACAAATCAAAAAATACAGAGAATTAGAGGAGTGGATGGAATTCACAGCATAGAGTTTCCTCTGCCGGGAAGCTGGGAGATACTTGATGCAAGAGGTTATATAGATTATGATTCATCTATTCTTATGATGAAAGAACACTCTGCGGGTCTGGTTCTTTTTAACAATGCCCTATTGACTCAATTTAAACTTTTTGACAATATGAACACGGGAGTAAAATTTTCTATTCCTCCTAAACTTTTTACTTCGCATAATACTCTTAGCCTAGAGATGATTCAACACTATACGCATGAGTGCGAGGATGGTTCAAGTTCTGAATTATGGAGTGATATTAACCTAGAGAAAAGTTATCTTGAGTTTCATGTAAGATTAAAACCTATTCCGCAAGAGATACGCTCTATCGTAACCTATATGCTTGATGACAAACAGTATGAGGTCAAACCGATAAATTATGTTATATCAAGGAATCCAAGCGATGAGGAGCTTAGACACTATATGCTATTTACCGGTGCAGCCGCAAATCAGCTAAAGTATCGTATCGCACCTATTTCAGCATCTCACAGCATAAAGAACAACGCTCACAATATTATAATCTCATCAAAAAGCAGAGCAAAAGAGATTTTACAAGACTTAGATACTACACTTGACGTATCAAAAGCGGTTGCAAACGATATAAATATCATACGAAATCCATTTGAACCGGACAAGGCTATAGTGCTAATCACACCTGATGACAGCTCAAAGATAGATGAAACGATATATGCACTATATAAAGAGGACTTAACTCTCTACAGAAGAGCTGCTCTAAATATAGAAAAAGTCACCATCCCCGAAAAAGCTCCTGCATATTCGGCAAAAAAATATATTCCGGTAAATGAGAAGATATATTTTAAAGAGCTAGGATACAAGACAGAGGTTTTAAAAGGCTGGTATCCTCCAAAGGTAGAGCTGAGTTTCAAAGTCTATCCCGACCACTATTTTAATAAAAAAGATAGAATAAAAACCCATATACGTTACGTTTTTCCTACAACCGTGCATTATGATTCTGTAGTAAATATCTATCTTAATGATCTATTTGCAAAGCAGATAGATATTATGAAAGTTTCTCAAGAGAGTACCGTAACTTTAAAAGTCGGAGCACTTTTTGATTGGACTGATGAAGATGGACTACCGGCATATCTAGTAGGAAAAGGTTTTAATAAACTAAAATTTGATTTCTCTTTAGTTCCAGATAAAAAAGGACACTGTGAGATATATAATACTGAAAATCTTTTAGCCATGATTATGGATGATTCATACTTTATACTTCCAGAGTCAAAACGTTGGATAGAGATGCCGTATCTACAACTCATCTCAACTTCAACATACCCATACTCAATCTATCCGGATCTGCAAGATACACAGTTTGTGCTTAGCAATACAAAATTAGATACCATCGCAGCGGCAATGAACTTCACGTTTTTTTTAACACAGCAGATGCAAAGCTTCCCATCATACCTAGGTATATCACAAGCTTTAAGCTCTGATGCCAAAGATAAACAGTTAATCTTTTTCGGCTCTATTCACGACAGCCTTATGCAAGAGTTAAGCACCGATGCACCTATCTCGTTTGAGGGTGTTAAAATGAACAGAGCATACCCTTTTATAAAACGTTTTATAGAGCATGAGAGCATACTAGATAATGACAGAACTAAAAAATACCGTTTTATAAAAAATATGTACGAAACAAATCAACTAGACAGCACTCTGCTTATGCAACTGTATCGTTCGCCTTATAACTCTCAAAAAACAGTCTTAATGTTTAGTGCAGAAGATGCAAACAACTTAAACAGAGGTGTAAAGTCTATCTTAAAATACGAAAACCGCCACCTAATTCAAGGAGATACACTACTTTATGATCATATAGATGAAGAGGGTATCTCTTTTGATGTGAAAGACAAATACATATTAAGTTCTATGAACTGGCTAGATAAAGTGAGCTTGATAGTTAGTGCAAATCCACTTAGATATGTACTTATAATGATAGCTGTTCTTCTATTTGCAACGTGGTTGATTAGAAGACTGTTATTAGCATTTAAAGGACGCAAACATAAAGATGTTAAATAAGCTAAAATTTTTTATTATCACCTTAAGTGTTACGGCAAATCTATCTGCTTTGAGCCATCAAAGCAACTCTTGGCAAGAGTATAAAAGTATATTTATACAAAAAGATGGAAGAGTTATAGATTATAACAATAACGATGTAACTCATACAGAGGGCATAGGTTATGCCCTCTATTTTGCACAGCACTTTAATGATAAAAAAACTTTTTCACTTATATATACTTGGTATAAAAACAATATTAAAAAGAACACTCTAAATCTTCCCGGATGGAAATGGGGAAAAGCCAAAGACGGCAACTGGAAAATGCTCGATTTAAACAGTGCATCTGATGCAAATCTATGGATTGCATACTCTCTGCTTTTGATGAATGAAAAAGAGAAAAACTCCATATACAAAAGTGAAGCAGACTCACTTTTAAAAAATATAAAACTGCACCAGATTAAAACAATTGATTCAAAAGCCTATCTTTTACCCGGAGAAAAAGGTTTTTTAGATAAAAAAACATTGACACTAAATCCATCATATATGTTATTTGAAATTTTTGAATATCTATCCAAACACGACAACAATAGCATCTGGCAAGAGCTTATAGAGAGTTCAAAACAGATACTTTTAAAGGGACGATTTTCAAAGTTGCAACTAAATCCCGACTGGATGATTTTAGATATACAAAATAATAAATTTTCATTAGATAAAAAAAAGCCCTATTTCTCTTATGATGCCATTAGGATACCTCTAAATATTATAAGAAGCTCACTGACACAAGATGAAAAAAAGAGGCTCCTAAAACCGTATATAGACTATGTGGCTATGATGAAAGAGCATACATTGGGTTCTGTTAACTTAGACTCTGGAGAGATCTCTTTATATAACTTGTCATTTGGACATTTAGCTATCTATAAGAAGATAGCAAAACAGTATAATCTCGATACGACAACTATCGATACTGAACTTAAAAAAAGGATGAAAAAAGAGCATGAAAACTATTTTGCGTACTCTCTTTATCTTTTCACTACTATTTAATATATTACATGCTAAACCCTTACATGTAACATTTGAATTAATTCAAAGTACCCCTGAGTACATAGATGTTTTACAAAAAAAAGCGTTTAAATATCGTAAATTAGGTCTAAAATGTTATATATTAAACAGAAAAAATAAAAAACTTTTTTTAAGATGTAACGACACTAACAGTACAAAATCGCTAAACAGAACCATCAAAATTCTAAAAAAGTCAAATATAGAATATACTATTGTCGATCTAAATAAGAAAAAGGTAAAAAAGAGAGACTCATACATCTCAGCAATACCGTTTTATGCAGGATACAACGCCTATAATCAAAAAAGATACAAAGAGGCAGAGAGTATATTTTTACCATACTATAAAAACAGTCCAAATTTAAAACACTCTTACGCTCTTGCCCTAGTCTCCATGAAACGCTACAGATATGCTAAAACACGTAAATATTTAGAACCTTTTATAAAAACCGACAAGAAAGCAAAAAAGTTATATTATGACTCAATAGTCACTGAATTTTATGCACATCTACACTCTAAAAGATATAAATCAGCAGACTCCCTGCTAAGCTCATACGTAAAACAGTTTCCATCACTTGAAAAATATAGAAAATCTATTGCAATCGCCAAAATAGATGAAGCTACAAAAAAAGGTGATTTTACAAGAGCAAGAGAGTTGAGCAAAGATGTAAAAAGTAAAAAATACAAATTTGAGATTGATTACCGAGAAGCTCTTTTATACCAGAAAAATCTACAATATAAAAAAGCTGTTAAACTTATGATTCCTTACATAAATACTCATACAAAAGCTAGAGAGCTAATTGAAAACATAACTCTCTCACGAGCCGGTAAATATATACAAAATAAAAATTATGAGAGTGCTAAAAAGATATTATACCCTCTAATAGACGGCTCAAAAAAAGCAAAGCGTCTATATCTTGATGCTCAGTATCAAAAACTGATGGATGAAGCGTGGAAAAGTGTTGAATCTGATCCAAAAAAATCTATAAATCTTTTCAATATCGCAGGTAAAATCAGAAAAACATACAGTAATCTTGAAGGTAAAATGTACGCATATTATAATCTAAAATATTATTCAAAATCATCTAAATTATCACAAAAACTATACTACTACACAAAAAGTCAAAAAGCAGTTCAGCTCTCTTTTAACAGTGCAATGAATATGAATGACTACAGACGTGCGGCCTTCTGGTATGACAAATTAAAAAATAAAAAAGGTGTAGCAGATCCTTATAAAATATCATTTTTAAATGATGTTGATAAAGTTATTAAAAAAGGCTCATACCAAGAAGCACTGCAGATGATACAGTATCTTGATACTATATATCCCAATGATATACACATCTTGCAAAAACGAATTGAGATACTATTAAATCTAAAATCTTATGATGAAGTAGAGAGAACTATCAGCAAAATATTTCAGCTAGATAAAGATAACCGTTATGCTATTAGTACAGAGGCTTTTCTACTTGCTCAGCAGGAAAAATGTATAAAATCTTTAAAATATTATCAACGTCTAAGTGCTATAGAGTATTATGAGAAGGAGCCTTTTTTAACCTGTAGTGCTAAAGTAGAGCTTTTAAATCACAACTATAACAAAGCGGTCGCACTTATAAACAATATAGACTCAAATCAGACAAAAAGTGCTCTGTATCTTCAAGTAGCAGAGTCTTATGAGTTTGATAAAAACAGAGAAGCTCTACTGGCATATAAAAAAGCATTAAAGTTTAATCCCGACGATTTTAATATATTGATGCTCTATCTATACAGAATTAAAGATTCAAAAGAGGATTATCTATTTGAATCAACAATGAAAGATGCTTTAAAAAAACATACAAAAAGAGATGAGCATATAAAACTTATTGCACTAAAACATGAGTATGAGAGAGCCAGACTATTAAGCTACTATAAAAACAGACGTTTTAATCTCTGCTACCGATATGCAAATGCTGTTTTGGTTGATCAAAAGAGCAGAGGTCTTGAGAGGGTTCACGCTTGGTGTGCTTATTATACCAAGCACTATGAGGTGTCAGAAAAATTATTTGCCAAACTAAATTTGGATTACGGTCAAAATATTGATGACACATACGCTTATGCTCTAAGTGCATATCAAAACGGTGATAACGAAAGTGCCGTAAAAGCATTAAATCGCATAGACTCAAATCTTAATGAAGAGCAGAGCTATAATATTGCCAAACTATATATGGATCTAAAAGAACAAGCCAGAGCAAAAAAGATTCTCTACCCATTGCCAGATTCAAAAGAGCGTCATGAGCTGCTTACTCAGATAAATAAAAGCTACAAAAGCACAGATAAACAAGACCTTCTAGCAGGTGGACTTCACTATAAACGCAGAAGCGGATTAAAAGGTCTCCACTGGCTTGAAACATACTCTCTGCCGCTAGATGTAGATATATACCAAAGCCCGACTATTCACTGGTATGGTGATGGAGATATTTTATACCTTTACGACGGTTTTGTATCTGACAGCAACAGTAGTTTTTTAGACTTTGGGTTGGGTGAATCACAAAGACAAGATGAGATTGCAAGTGATATTGGCTTTGAACCTAAAATAGGTGTTGAAACTTCTAACTTTAAGCTTGAGATAGGCTCTACTCCTTTAGGAGCAAAACTATCTGCGGAACTGACTTGGTTGGCAAGAGTTCAAGGCAGTATAGATTCATGGGGTGCTCATATCTCATTTTTACAAAAAGGTCTTGATGAGACTATGCTCTCGTATGTTGGAGAACGTGCAAACAAAAACAACTTAGAAGTAAACTGGGGACGTGTGCTTAAAGAGGGTTTTGAGGCAGGTGTCAGTTATGATTCAGATGTTACGTTAAATCTTGATCTCTCGTACTATCCGAACATTCATGGTTTAAATGTTATGAAAAACAGTGAGTTTAAACTTGTTAGCAGTGCTATATATCATAGCAGTATAGAAGATCTCTCATATGCTGATTTCGGTCTCTTGTTTGTTTATGACAGTTTTGATAAAAACAGCGACCTTTTCACCTATGGTCATGGTGGATATTTTAGCCCTCAGGAGTTCTGGCTAGGTAACTTTATAGTAGATGTGGGAGATACTTTTGGCTCAAAATTTTATTATAAAGCAAAAGGTTCACTCGGTTTTGAAGGATATATAGTTGATGATGTAGATAAATATCCTCTTCATGATATAGATGATGCACAATTAACAGGCATAGTCAGCGGTTATAGAAATGGTGGTCTTACTTATAAAGCCTCTCTTGGCATAGGCTACAGACTTACAGATAACGTAGATATTATTTCAGCTGCATCTTTTGAGAGCATATACAGCTATGAGATGCTACAGGCAGGATTCTCTCTGGTTTACTTTTTTGATAACACTCATAAAGGTACTTTACACAACTTTGATGCCTCGCATCAGATACAAAATACTTTAAGATAAAGGATAACAATGAAATGGTTAATTAGCACGACAATTTTAATATTACTACTAGGATGTAGCACAAGAAGCTTGGTCGTAGTCCAGAGTTTTTCACAAGGAGTGCATCAGGTATCTGCAGATCTTCTTCAAAATGCTGACTTTGAAGCACAAAAGAGCAAGACTGTTCTATTTACCTCTATGGTAAATATAGACAATATGGAAAATTCTTCAAAATTTGGAAGGCTCTTCTCTGAATCTTTGATGACAGATTTCAAAATTAACGGTTGGAGAGTATTAGAGTATCGCGGCACGGATATAGTCACTCTCTCACAGCACGGTGAATTTATGCTAAATAGAGGAAAACTTAGAGAGTTAAGCGGAGATGTTTTGGTATTAGTAGGAACATACGGTTTAGTCAAAGGAGACCTTGTTGTAAATACACGCCTCATAAACTCAAGTGTCAGTGAAGTCATATCCGCCGCTAGTGTAACAATTCACGACAAGGATATAATAGACATGGCATACGAAAAAGAGGATATAAATACAACTAAAATTGAAAAAAATTATACTATTAACGTGCTTCGCGACGACTGCTCTGATGAAGAATTTTGCTGGAGAACACTACCATGAGAAAGTACCATATCGTTTTAACTCTTATATCTGCTCTGCTCTTAAGTGCTTGTACGCAAAGCAGTGCCGTTAGAGAAAAAGAGTATAAAAAAGTTCCATGTGATGTAAACCGCGGCATAAAATCGTACTATGATATTGATGTAGATTATATCAAACTTAGTGATGATGCCATAGTTTCTGTATTTCAGACGATAGATACGGTACCGCAAAAAGTTTTAGTAACAGACTTTGTAGATTTAACTTCGTTAAATAACTTTTCACGCTTAGGTTATGTTTTTTCAAATAGTATAAAAAACTCTCTGATACATAAATATAATGTAAACGTAATAGAAGCGGAGGTCTCAAAATACTTTAAAATATCTGGAAATGGTCTAAAAATTCTATCTCGAAATGTTGACAATATGAGAACACAGACATTTGATGTTACGCGTGTTGTTGTAGGAACATATACATATACAGATGAAGAGATTGTATTTTTTGTAAAATTAATCAATTTGGAGAGTGGTATCATAGAAGGCTCATACGCAAAAAAACTGCCTATGACTTGTGAAATGATGTACCTGCTCTCTCAAAGATAAAGGAGATTAAGTGAAAATATTTATATTTATATTGATTATAAGTGCAGAACTTTTATCATATTCAAGCGTTAAAGCAGTTGTAAATGCAAGAGACATAGACCTCTACCGCCTCCCTTTTGAAACATCTCAAAAACGTGCTTCATACTATAAAAGAGGAACACTCTTACATGTAAGAGCATGTAACAGATACGGCTGGTGTAAAGTAAAACACGGCTATGTAAAGAAACATCTTTTAAAATTTTATAATCTAAATAGAAACAGATATAAAAAGCTACCTAAATACAGAGTCGTAAAAAAGAAGATTGTCTATCCAAATGAGGTGATAGATGTAAATCTGTACGAGCCTAAAAAAGAGAAAGTAAAGACTAAAACGGTTGCTCTGCTAAAAGAGGATGCAAATCTGACAAAGATGGCACTGCCTTATGACATATATTTTTCAAACAGATCCTCTTATTTAAATATAAAAGAGAGTGATTGATGAAGATTTTTATATATCTATTACTGCCTTTGCTCTTTTTTAGTGCCTGTCAAGAGTCTAAAAGTTCTAATACATATATAAGTCCATGCCAAAAATCAAGCATCAATTATCCACCAAGAACAGGACAGAAAACAGTATTTACATATAAAGATATAAATGAAAACAAAAACTATTATGATGACGGCTACTTTCAATACGGAGCAGAGAGAAATTTTATAAGAAGTAGCACAAAAGTGGTAGAAGAGCCTATGTATCATCTTCAGTGGCAAGATGATGTTGCCGTCGAAGAGAACAATGTATCCATGGCACAAGAGTACTGCTCAACACTAAATCTAAATAACCATGGCGACTGGCGACTTCCAAATATATATGAACTCATGACTCTTGTAAATATTGGAGCTTCTACAAACTCAAAAGAGAGTGCATTTAACCATATGCCTTATGGAGAGTATTACACATCAAATATTCTTACACAAGCATCAAAAGTTGCAATGATAAATTTTAGTGCCAATGATTTCAATATCAGTTGGGAAAATATCCAGCTGGAAAAGAGCTCAATATATGGCATCTTAATATCACAAAAGAGTGTACCATTTTTTAATAATGACGGTTTTTTAGTTAGTGTTGAGAGTACAAAAACTTATCAAAATGATGAAAATACAACAGAACTAGTTACCTATTCTCAATATGATATAAAATCAGGTCTTTTGACAAGTGAAAATAGTTTTACAAATATCAAACCAAATGATTTTGGTGTTATACCGGTAGTTCCACCGCCAACACGCTATATCAAATGTGTACGCGGAGATGAGTTGGATATGGGACATTTTGTCAGAGATGACAAAAAAGAGATTGTAACAGATACAAAATCGGGTCTGATGTGGCAGGACAATTTAGATGTAATAGATGTTCAGATACAGTGGGGAAAATCTATACAGTACTGCAAAGATTTGGAGTTAGGCGGATATAAAGATTGGAGAGTACCGACTATCTTAGAGTTGGCTTCTATAATCAACTATAGAGCTGAAAGCAACTTTGTGCTTCATGATAGTTTTAGATACAGCTGTTCATGCAAATACCACTCCTCATCAGACAGCTGTTACGATTTGGGTACAGGAACATGTGAACAGAGCAACTATCAACTAAATACATGTGGACCTCTTCCTCAACGTATTGAGAAAAACAGTAGAATTCATGAGAGCTTTTATGACGCTAACAATAGTGAGCCGTATTATAGAATTAGATGTGTAAGGTGTGGTTATCATGCAAAGCAGTAAAACTATAAAGATATTTTTAACAACACTACTTATACTTTTCACATTTATCTCTTGCAACAGCTCAAGCAGCAGTTCAAATACAGATGGGAAAAAGTCCAATATCATCTTTTTGCTAGATACAGATATTTTACACACTATGAGTAGTTCAAGCTACAAGGTTTACGATACAAACAGCTCAAAAGATATAACCTATGAATCATATATATCTATTGATGATGTAGATATTGCTTATTATAAAAATAGAAGAATTTATGCACAAAATAGTGGAGAGACTACGCTAAACATATACTACAAGGGAGTTAAATCAACTTTTACTCTTAAAGTTTCCGATGCAGATATGTTGTATATTCAAGCTTCTAGCGACACCTATTCGCTACATGAAAATTTTACCTCATCACTTACATGTAAAGCTTACTTTAGTGATCGTACTTCTCAAGATATAAGCTATGATGTTGCTTGGAGCAGTAGTGATGACAGCAGAGCTAAAATATTATCACAAAGAGTTCAAGCAGTTTCGCCCGGCAATGTAAATATAACAGCAAGATACAGAGATAAAAGCTCTTTTTTCACTACAAAGATACTCTCTGGCTCTATGGATTCACTTATATTGAGTGAAGATACCCTCTCGCTTCACGAACAGACATATCATCAATTTTCTGCAAGAGCTCACTTTAGTGACGGCAGCGATGAAGATATTACAAAAGATGTTTTATGGAGTTCGACATCTCCTCAAGTTGCTCAAATCGATACAGATGCACTTTTAAAAGCAAATCAACAAGGTTTGTGCAATATAGAGGCAAAAGTGGGTAACTTTACTCAAACAGCAAGAGTCACCGTCTTAAAATCATCGCCTACCAACATAAAGATAATCTCTCCCCAAGAGAAGCTAAGACTCTTTAAGTTAAAAGATCAAAACATCTCCTCTTATGGATGTTTTAATCTTTTAGTAAATTTTGATGATGGCTTAAAACAGCTTGTAAACAGAGGCGTAAAATGGAAAAGCAGTGATATAAAAATATTGGATATAGATAAAAGAGGTTGCTATAAAACTCTATCTTCTGGCAATGTGGATATTGAAGCATCTTTTGATGATATGAGTGATACCATCTCCCTAAAAGTACAAAATACAGATATAGTCTCTTTGCAGTTACACTCTCCGGTTACATCCATAAAAGAGGGGCTAAATGCACTTTTACAGAGCGTAGCCATAGATAAAGAGAAAAACCGATACAGAGTCAACAGTGAAAGTTTTTGGCACAGCTCCAATCAGGAGATAATCTCTGTCGCAAACACAAAAGAGAGTTCAGGTCAAATTTTAGCCAGAAAAAGTGGTATAAGCACCATAAAAACTGATTTTGGCTCTCTGTATGCTTCTATGGATGTAACAGTCGGAACTCCTGCACTTAAAGAGTTAAAAATAGTACCGGATATTAATGAAAGTGTACCCGTAGGCTACGGTAAGAACCTTAAAGTATATGCTTATTACATTGATGGAACTACACAAGAGATAACTCAAAGTGTATTTTTTAAAAGTTCTAAAGAGCATATTGCAACCGTATCAAATGATGAGACAAACAGAGGTGAACTCAAGGCTCTCTCTAAAGGAAGCACTACTATAACAGCTTCTTATGGAGCAGTAATCACAACTTTTATACTAAACGTGGTTGAACCGGAAGTTGTCTCTTTAATTATAGATGCACCACAAACTACCATAAATCGAAGCGATAGCATGAAAATTAAAGCATATGCTATCTACTCAAATGGAGCCAAACGAGATTTTACATATGCGGTTAAATGGAGTACATACCCATCTTATGTTGCTAGTGTAAGTGCCAGAGGCAACTTTTATGCCGTTAATATTGGCAGAGTATATGTAAATGCCACATACAACGACATAACTGCTACTCAATCTATCAATGTTATTGAACCTAAGATAATCTCTGTGATAATCCAAGAGTTAGCTAACAGAGTTGATGTAAACAAGAGTATCTCTTTAAGAGCCTATATAGATTATAAAGATGGCAGAAGAGATGAGGCGACAACAAAAGTTCAGTGGGTATCTTTTAATGAAGCGATAGCTTCGGTAGATAGTAACGCTACGGTAACCGGCATAAGTGTAGGTGATACAAAAATCAAAGCTCTTTATGAAGGGCATACAGCTTCAACAACTATCACTGTCTTTAAATCTCAACAGAGCTTAACAATACAATCAAGCACTAGAGATATTAATGTGAGTGAAGATTTACAACTAAATGCTGCTGTACGTTACAGTGATGACTCTATAGAGTATGTTAACTCCTCGCCTGATTGCAACTGGAGTTCATCTGACAACTCTGTTTTAAGCGTTAATTCACATGGAGTGATACATGGTGTCTCAGATGGAAATGCCACAGTTACAGCTAAATACAATAAGCTTTCAGACACCATAAGCATATCCGTACATTAGAGCCTAGTTAAGAAGTAGGCTCTTATCGTTATTATCAAATTTGCTAAGCACCGCAGGAAGCATAAACAGATCAACCAAAACAGCAATTATAAGAGCTATGGAGGTTACTATACCGAAGTTTACATTTGGCAAAAACTCACTAAATATAAAAATCATAAATGCAGAACTTAAAACAAGAGTTGTAAATATTATGGCACTACCGGCATAGTGCATAACATACTCAAGAGCCTCTTCAACCCTCTCACCTCTCGCCCTAGCCTCACGATACTTCACTAGAAAATGGATGGTATCATCAACCGCAACACCTATAATAATCGCCCCGGAGATAGCCACTCCAATATCTATAGTCAGTCCAAGCCATCCCATAACACCTACAACCAGTATAATCGGCAAAACATTTGGAATAATAAACAGAGGAATCATACGTAAATTTCTAAATATAAAGAGCATCATAATAGAGACGGCAACAATAGCTAAAACAATAGAGTTAATCAAAGTTGCCGTAACATCATGTTGCATATGTGCAAACATAACCGTCTGCCCATTTATTTTAGCACTATATGGAGTTTTATCCCACCAAGACTCTACCCAATTAATCATCTCTAAATCTTTAGAAGTATCTACTATATTCATAGCGGCAGAGACACGAAGCAGTCTCTCATTAACATCCATCTTATCATTTATCTCCATACCCTGTGGCAGAGACAGAGAGTATAACAGAAGATACTGTGCAATAAGATTTTTATCATCTGGAATGGTATTTGAGTTATTTAACACCTTGTTAAATTTCTTGACAACATCAGTTAAAGAGGAGATATGACGCATATCGGGATATTTATCATGAAACTCTTTATAAAAACGCTCTACCGTTTTCATAAACTTAGGCTCTTTAATACCGTCTTTAGCTTTTGAATCAACAACTATCTCATAACTCATAGGTCCAGAGATATTTTTTTGCATAAACTCTACCGTTTTTCTAAACGGAACATTTTCCGAGAAGTATCTAACAGTATTAGAATCCACCTTTACATGTAAAAGACCTGCACCGACAATAATAAAAAAGAGAGAACTAATAATCAGTATCTTAGTATCATGAGTAACAATAAAGTGGCTAAATTTATGAGCTAAAATACTCTTTTTAACATCCTCATCTTCACTCTCTTTTACCTTAACTTTTGGATTTACAATAGCCAACATAGCAGGAACAAACAGTATAGTTAATACAAATGCAAGAAGTGCGGCATTTGCTGTTGCAATTCCTAATGTTCTAATAGGAATAACATGCGAAATACCCAAAGAAGCAAACCCGACAGCAGTCGTTAAAGAAGTTAAAAATATAGGAAGTAGATTTTTATGAACACTGTAATGGATGGCTTCATGATTACCCATCCCTTTTTTACGACCCAAAGTATATATCCAAAATAGATGCATAGCATCAGCTATACCGATAGCTACGATAAATACGGGCATATTTGCCGTAAAGTTATTCATACGATAACCTAGTAAAACCTGAATAGCAAGAACAATCAAAAAGGTAAATATAACAACCGAGATACTCAAAAACATAGCAGATGGACGGCGAAATATGACTAACAATAAAATCATAGCTATCAGCAAAACAAGAGGTGTAAAAGTGGCAGAATCATGCTGACCTAAATTTATAAATGACATATTTAATATAGGTCCGCCTACCAAATGAAACTTATATCCGCTATCGCTTTCAGCCGCAACAATATCTTCAACAGCCTTTTTCAGTCTTGCAGATACAAAAGGGTCATCCCCTGCTTTTGGAGTCATTCTAGCCATTATCATAGTAGTTTTGAGATCCTTACTGATAACTCTTCCAAGTATCATATCCTCACTCAAAATCTCTTGTGATTTTTGCTTTAACTGCTCTGGTGTCAAGGCATCTACATCTTCTATAAAGTCTTCTACCACCACATCATCCGGGTACTCACTATCTGCATGGACGTACTGATAATTAACCAAAGAATCGACACGGGCAATATCTTTAGTTTCCCACAATTTTTTAGTAATTCTCTCTATTACATGTAAAGCCTTTTTATTAAAAACACCATTTTCATCTTTAAAGATAATACTCACACCGTCATCATTACCAAAAACAGCCCTGAAATTATCATAATTTTTTAAGATACTAGAGTCTTTATCAAACCAGATACGATAACTGCCTTCAAACTCCAGATGTTTTAACTGTGTAGCAAACATAACTGTTACAAGAGGTATTATAATAGCTATATACCATCTAAACTTAATAATCTTATCAACAAATTTATCCATAAATTTTCCTAAAAATAGTAGGCTATTTTCAAGCCGATACGTTCATGACGCTTCAAGAGTGAGTAAGCAGTCAAATCACTTGTAGATGGTTCGATATAACGATAATCAAAATTTAACTTAAATGATTCGGCAAATCTACTCTCATACTCCACATAATACACCTGTTCATTATACTCCATATCCGAGATTACGCCACCGACAAAACTGCTGTCATCTTCATCATTAAAAGAGTATCTAAGACCCAAGAACAGATCATTTTGAAAGGTTTCAAAAAGCTGTAAGTCACTATATTTTCCACTCTGTAGTGTCTCATATCGATAGTACTCCCCAATCAATCCCAAATCTCCATCTAAATCATCAAAGTTGATGGTATGTTCGGCTCCTAAACCGATATGATAATAATCAGAAATAAACTTATCATCAATCACATCACTATAGAGAGCTTCAAGCTTAATAAGTGTCGCATCAACAACTAAAGTGTCATATGTCATAAATTTATTTACAAGATAGGCATGTTCGCTAAATGTTACATCAGAACCATCTAACGGGCCGTCACTTCTAAAGTAACGTTGTGAATCATAACCATTTTCGTAAATAACGGCATAATCAAGAGGATACTTACTGTCAGTTGTACCGGAATAGCTCAAAAACAGACTAGGACGCTCTAAAGATTTTTCACTTTTAAGTTTAGAATCATACGTTACAAATGATGGGAAAAAATAGTAAACATAAGGCGAAGATGCCATCTTCTGCTCATTTTCACTTAGCTTAAATATGATAGAGAACTCTCCGTTATCCGTATAGTGAGAATACGCCACATTGTAAGCACCCATCTTGTCAGGATTAAAAAGGTCATTTCTCAAATCCTGCGTATTAAATCCATCTACAATATTTCTAGCCTCCAAAGCACCCCAATATCGAATATTTTTACCTGCAAAAACAGAATCATTATCAAACTCATAAACACCATAAAGTTCATCTATACGCCCAAAAGTACGCTCATTTTTCCTATCATCTGAAAAATCATAATAGTCTTGCTGTGCATAAAGACGAGTAGAGAGCTTAAGTGCTTCATGCGTATAACTCATCTCTAACTGCTCGTATGCGGTAAAATTATTTTTATGCTTATCATCCGGCAAGAGTAAAAAAGCTTGTGAATCCAAACCTATATGCCCCTGATACTCAAAATCTGCAAAAAGCAATACGCTACATGTAAGCAGAGATATTAAAAGTTTCATCTTTTTAATACACGTTTATTAAAGTCTCTATCTTTAAGTCCGGTTTTTATACGCTCCTCACTCCAGACAAGAATAGTTTTTTTATCATTTTGAACATTACTCATAACAATTTTACCTATTCTCCAAGAGCCTTTAATCTTCTTATAGTCAGAAAATACTGCTCTCTTAAGTAGCTCTTTTTTTCTATCATAATACTCTATCTTTTGAATTAAAAAGGTCTCTGCATCTACCCAAGTTATCAGTTTTGTGTAGCCTGAATATTTAGAAACAGGCTTGCTCTCGCCTATATATACATCTTTACCCTCAAATTGTGTTTTTTTAGCCTCACCTTCAGGATATGTATATTTATCAACATTAAAAGCACTCAAATCTTCATAAGAGAACTCACTTCCCATAAAAGCACCGGACTTATTTTTTGAAGCGATACGTTTTATACGTTTTAAAGCAGGAAGATACAACCACTGATCATCATCTCTGTTTACATGTTCATAATTTAAAAACTTTGTACCCTTAACATCGGCTGGAGAGAGAAATTCCATCAAAGATTTATCTCCGTCTTTACCTTCAAGGACTTTCATCTTCATCAATCTTTCACGCTTTTGATTGTTTGCATTTACAAGTGTCATCTTCATCTGTGATTGTGAATCCACAAATCCAGATTGGGCATCATCACTTTTTTGTGCTAACTCAGCAAAACTTACGGCATAAATTGATGTAGCAAAAGCCACAAATATCAATATTTTTCTCATATGGACTCCTTTTATGTTGACAATGTTAACATATTATGTAAACTATGTCAACATTATGTTATAATACCTTATGAAAACATCTTATCATCATGGAAATTTGAAACACTCACTGATACAAACAGCCTTAGAGATTATCGAAAAAGAGGGCTTAGGGACACTTACACTGCGTGAGCTGACAAAAAGAGTAGGAACTTCTCGCTCTGCCATATATCGTCATTTTGACTCCAAAGAAGCGTTAATGCAAGAGGTTATTTTAGCTGCATTTAAAAAACTTGATGCTGTCATTACACCTACTTTATTGCAAAAAGAGTTGGACGTCATGGTACGTTTTCACAATATGGGCAGTGCTTACATAAACTTTGCCATCGAAAATCCGGCTATATATAGAATGATATTCGGTCATGAGCTTCAACAACAGCGTGAAGAGAGTTGCGACATCAATGATGAGACACAAGCAACCGGCTTTCATGCCCTTATAGCTCTACTTGTTGAAGGACAAGAGAGCGGACTGTTTAAAAAAGATGACCCTATGATTCAAGCTACCGTAGTCTGGTCAATGATACATGGATTGGCAAATCTCTTTATAGACGGGCATTTACATGTAAAAGAGAACTTAGAAGCTATCTTTAATGCCGGGACGAAGACTCTTTTTGAGGGATTAAAAGCATAAAACTTTTTTCAACTCCAAAAGCCGACATGCCGACAACAACTCCAACACACAGTTGAGCTATTAAAGATGGCATAAAGTGCAAAACCTCATCTATCTGCTCAATATTGTGCATAAAGATACCACCGGCAACCATCAGCATAGCCAAAGTTCCCACAACACTCAAAAATCTAATGACTTTTGGTAAAGAGTGTACCAAAATCTCACCAAATCGTCTCATAAAAACTTTATCATTCCCGGCTATCTTGATAAGCTTATAACCCATATCATCCATTCTTACAATCAGTGCAACTATGCCGTAAACACCGATAGTGGCAAGAGTTGCCACCACTGAAACTGCTATTATCTGTATGGGCAAAGTCTCTTGTATTACCGTTGATAATGTGATAACAATTATCTCTATAGAGAGTATAAAATCGGTAACAATAGCAGACTTTACCTTCTTTTTTTCATGAATTAAGAACTCCTCTTTACTTAGTTTTTCTCTTACATGTAAGATATTTCTCTCTTCATCCGGAAAAAGGTATTCATATATCTTTTCAGCCCCCTCAAAAGCCAGATATATACCGCCAAGCATCAAGATAGGAGTAATTATCCAAGAGGCAAAAGCACTAAGCAGAAATATTACGGGTAAAATAATAAGCTTATTTAAAAATGAGCCTTTTGTTATGGCCCACAATACGGGAAGCTCTCTTGAAGCCGCAAAATCTGAAGCTTTTTGTGCATTAACAGCTAAATCATCGCCTAAAATTCCAGCAGTTTTTTTAGCAGCAACCTTTGTTATAGCTGCGGCATCATCTAAAATAGTCGCTATATCATCAAAAACAGCAAAAAAACCGGCAGACATTAAAACATCCTATGATTGAACTGCATTTTCATCCATCTGGCGAATTACAGATAACTCATTTAAAATATCTTCGCAGTTTTTCATATCTATATCTTTAGATTCTATAGCATTTTGTATATTCAAAAAATTCTCATGAACAGCTACAAGGTTGTTCTGCTCTTCTCTCATCTCATCTGTTATCTCATTATCTTTTGAGTACTCATTCATCTTAGTCAAAACACTCTGCACATCCGGAATGACATCTTTTATCAGTAAATCGTAAAGCTCTTCACACGGTTTCATTTCGATATATCCTTTTTTTAAAATTATAGCTTATTAATCACACAATGTACGTGCATAAATTAAGCCGTTTATCTTGAGAGCACTTATTCTACCGTTACCAAATCTCTCAATAACAGCTCCCACATAGTGATAGCCACCATCTGTGTCTATGATTATATTACTATTTTCAAGTCTATATCTGCCTCTGGCATCTGCACCATCTCCGCTATATGAGCCGTCTGCACCACTATATGAAGCACCGGAGCCTGTCTGAAGATTTCCTCTACCGTCGAAAATAACCCAACGAGTAGAGGAGTATCCACCGTTGAGGCTACTCGAGTAGTTGCAAAATTTACCTCTTAAGCCACCTGAATTTTTTGTCAATTTAACATTTTTTATACGTGAAAAATTGAGTTGATAACCCTCTGGAAAACTTATCCTAAGAGTATCTTTTTTTAAAGTGTACGGATAATCAACATATCCATAATCACCCGCTACACGAATAACATTTTTTTTACGCACATACTGAACTCTGTCTCCATCATATATCAACTGCGAATCAGATAAAAATGTCAGATACACTCCGCCTTGAGGGTTTTTAGATACCCATTTTCCTATCAAAGTATCTCCATGGAGTCCTAAAACCAAAAAAGCGATTAAACTTAAAATACGTATCATAAAAAAACCTTTCTATGATAATTCTATTAAAATTTAGCTAAAATATCAAAAAAAAGGAGTCACTTGCATCATCTTATAGAGTTATTTAGTAATCCTTGGGTTGCTCTTTTAATCATTTTTATCTTTTTTGCCGAATATATACCTTTTAGCTCATCGCTATATAAAAATATAGGCTCAAAATTCACAACACTATCGCAGTGGTTTATAGACTCTTATGAAAACAGACTATATGATGAGAGAGAGATATATCTGCAAAACAGAAAGATAGATATTAAATTCAACAATATACTAGCAAGAATAATATTTTTCATACTCTCTTCAATAGTTATAATCTTTCTTGAGATATTTTGGGAGATGGGTTTTAAAACTATCACAAAAAAATTGGAAAAAAGCTCTCTAGCTTTTTATGCCGAAGATGCGATACGCAAAATGCACCCGTGGGCTGTATTGGCTATATTTGCACTTCCTTTTATCTTTATGGAGCTACTCGGTATTCTTGCATTAAGTGCCTTTATGTCTGCTCAATTTTGGCTTGGTGTGAGTCTGTATGCTAGTAAGGTATTACTCTTTATACCTGTACATTTTATCTTACATGTAGCCAAAAGCAAACTACTAACGATAGCTTGGTTTAAACGCCGATATGAGATTGTAAACTCTATATTAATATGGTTTAAAAAGACACAAACCTACATCAAAGTTCACAATATTATCATAAATATAAAAGCCTATCTATCAGCACTAAAAGAGAGATTTTATAAAACCGTCAATATATTAAAAAAAGCATTTGAACAGAGTGATTTACTCTCTGATGAGTGCGAACAGATACGTCAAGATATTATAAAAGCGAAGAGTTCACAGCAGCCGACAGGCACAATGTATAAAAAATTTTTCGAGTGTATAGACAGGCATATAAAGTTAAAAAATGAAAAACATTAAACTACACCCATGGATTGATAAGCACAAACCGGCACTTATTATCTTCACGGCTGCTGTTATTCTTATTTTAACAATCAACTTTTTTGGATTGTGGGAGGCGATAGCTCTCTTATATCTAAAGTTTGGATTGGGAGCAAATATAGTAGGAGCAAAGACATTTGCTCATGCCGTAGTAAAAGCGGGTGGCAAAAAAGCCATAGCAGCAGCAACAGCAACCATGCTGACAAAACGTCATCTAATCGACCTGTTTTCAAAATTTTTCACAAAACACTCTCTAAACAGATACAAAAAAAATCTTATAGCCGTATTTTTAAAAAAACTAAACGAACTCTACTACAGTGCACCTATGCAGAGAGTACGTGCTTTTGGCAGTATGTTACTCTCTATCCCTCTAATCTATTTTTTATGGACAAAAGTTTTAGGTACTGCCATACAGAAATTTATCTATGCTCTTGTCTTTCCTCTGTTTTCACTAATCTGGAGATTTATCAGCAGTAGTTTTGATTTTATCTCATTTATTATCAAAGTGATGATGCTAAACCTTGTTATAGATGCTCTCAACCACTATAGTTGGGGTAGAAAATTTCTCTATCTTATCAATAAGTTTGTATCTCTTATAGCCATAATACTAAATCTCTTAAACAACCTGCTAAAATACATAGGTATAAATCCAAAACTTTGGTTAATAAGAAAATCTCAAATCTTTAACAGATGGCTTGAGAGCATACTAGATTACGGTCTAAGCCACATCTTAAAACTGCAAAATTCAAGAGATAGATATATAAATATAGTTGAGCGTATATCTACACAGAGATATAACTATATGCAGAAAAAAGCTAAAAAAAACAGCTCTTTTTCAAAACGTATAAGAGAGCTGTTTAGAAAAAAGGTGCTTAAACAGAAAAGTTGGCAAAATATAAGACAAGAGAGAATAGAAAAGTTCAGTGCAAGACGAGCAAAAACAGTAAGTAGCAGACGAAAAAGAAATTTATCCAAAAAAAGAGAGAAAGCCTCTCTTGTTTTACCTTTTCATAACTCTACTATGCTATCATAAGCAAAAACAAAAAGGAGACTAACTCTATGTTAAAATATCTCATCATCATCTCAGCTCTACTGTTTTCGGTAGTATCGGCAAACAATCCTCCTATCAAATCAGAGAAGATACGCCAACGTGAAGTTGACCTAAATAAGTTTCAAAACCATGAAGTTTTACGTCTTGCAAAAGAGGAGTTGAATAGACATCTTCCTCAAAAGATAGACCCTTACACTACTCTTGTAAAAGTGGATACAAAAGATTTAACTCTGATAAAAACTTATGAGATTAACAGTGGTTCAAAAAGTGATGAAACTATAAAAAATGAGGATCATACTCGCATGAGAAAGGCGATAACCAAAGGAACATGTATGACATCTCAACGTTTTTTGCACAGTGGTATCTCACTATCATACATCTACATCAGTGCCACATCAAAAACAGAACTTTTTCAATTTAACGTCAGCAGAAAAGATTGTCCAAATATAGAGTAAAAAAATAATGCTATAATTCGCCAATTATTTACATGTAAGGATTTAATACATGGGACAGACCATAACCGAAAAGATATTCTCACAGCATGTCGGACATGATGTTTATGCCGGAGAGATAGTGCGTTCACCCATAGATATGGTTATAGGGAATGATATAACAACTCCTATATCCATAAAAGCGTTTCAAGATAGCGGTGCTAAAAAACTTGCTAACCCTGAAGGTTTTTGTATCGTACTAGACCACTTTATACCCGCCAAAGATATAGCTTCAGCAAATCAAGCACGTATCAGTCGAGATTTTGCTAAAAAACATAAACTGCCTCACTTTTTTGATGAGAAAGATATGGGAATTGAACACGCCTTACTCCCTGAAAAAGGGCTTGTAGTTCCCGGTGATGTTATTATCGGTGCAGATTCACACACATGTACTCATGGTGCATTGGGAGCATTCTCAACAGGTATGGGCTCAACAGATTTGGCTTTTGCGATGATTACGGGAGGAAACTGGTTTAAAGTTCCAGAATCCATCAAAGTCGTATTTAGCGGAAAACCAAAGGAGTTTGTCAGCGGGAAAGATCTGATTCTTGAAGTTATACGTATGATTGGTGTTGACGGGGCTTTGTATCAGACTCTTGAATTTACGGGAGATACGATAGAACATCTAAGTATGGATGATAGATTTAGCCTCTGCAATATGGCTATAGAAGCCGGTGCAAAAAGCGGTATCGTAGCTTATGACAAGATAACAGAAGCCTTTTTAAATGAGAGAGATTTAGCACGAAAACCTCAGATTCATCACTCTGATGCAGACGCTTCATACTCAAAAATCTTAGAGATAGATGTAGCACAGTTAGAGCCGGTTATCGCTTATCCGTTTTTACCCTCAAACGGCCACTCTGTCTCTCAAGCCGTAAGTGATGATATTAAGATAGACCAAGCCTTTATAGGAAGTTGCACAAACGGAAGACTCTCTGACCTTAAGATGGCAGCAGAGATACTAAAGGGCAAAAAGGTGCATGAAGATGTACGCTTGATAGTCACTCCCGGAACTCAACGAATTTTGCGTGAAGCAAATCATTTAGGATATATTGACATTATCGTAGATGCCGGTGGAGTAGTATCAAATCCAACCTGTGGAGCTTGTCTTGGTGGATATATGGGCATATTAGGAGATGATGAAGTTGCTATATCTACAACAAATCGTAACTTTGTAGGACGTATGGGAAGTCGTAGCTCAAAAGTCTATCTGGCAAATTCAGCTATAGCTGCAGCTTCTGCAATAGCTGGAAAGATCATCTCTCCTTCAAAAGAGTAAAGTGCAAAAAATAGAGATACCCTGCGTAATCTTTGCCGGTGGGAAAAGCTCTCGCATGGGAAAAGATAAAGCACTTTTACCTTTTGGAGAGTATAACTCTTTAACACAATATCAGCACGAGCGTATGAGAGAGATATTTTCCTCCGTCTATATATCCGCAAAATCAGCAGATAAGTTTAACTTTACATGTAAAGTGATAGAAGATTCAAAAGAGTATGAGGTATCTACTCCAACAGCAGGGTTTGTCTCTATATTTGACAATTTACATGTAAAGAGGGTGTTTGTATTGAGCGTAGATAGCCCATTTATAGATAAAGATACTATTTTAACACTTATAAATTCAGATGACAGTGACTTTGATGCAACTGTTGCGAAGACAGATAGCGGAACTCATCCTATGTGTGGCGTATATCATGACAGTTTACATGTAAAGTTTAGACAGATGCTCAAAAACAGTGATCATCGTCTTGGAAAACTTCTAAAAAATGCCAAAACTAATTACATATATTTTGAAAATGAAGCTATTTTTACAAACATAAACCACCCTCATGAGTATAAATCTGCTATAATTGAGTTAAAAAAACAAGAGAAACTATGAAATTAACACACTTAGATGAAAAAGACCGCCCAAAGATGGTTGATGTCTCGGAGAAAAACTTAACAACAAGAGTTGCCGTTGCTAGTGGTATTATACAGATGAGTCAAGACGCTTTTGATGCTATAGTAAGCGAAAAGACAAAAAAAGGTCCTGTTATTCAAACAGCAGTTATAGCAGCGATAATGGGTACTAAAAAGACAAGTGAACTTATTCCTATGTGCCATCCTCTAAATCTTAGCGGAATTAACTGTGATATAGAAGAACTGCCTGAATTACCGGGCTTTAAGCTTATAACAACAGCCAAATTGACTGGTCAAACAGGTGTTGAGATGGAGGCATTAACCGGTACTAGTATAGGACTTTTAACCATTTATGACATGGTAAAAGCTATCGACAAGGGTATGATTATCAAAAATGTTCAACTTGAATCAAAATCTGGAGGAAAAAGCGGTGATTTTAGACGCAAACAATAAACAACCCAAACTAGAACTTGATTATCCATGTCAATGGAGATACAAAATCGTAGGTGAACAGAAAGATAAAATGATTACGGCAGTTTGTGATGTTATATCTGAGAAAGAACACTCAATAGAGGAGTCAAACAGCTCAAAAAACGGTAAATATACCAGCTTAAATCTTGATCTGCTTGTACACAATGAAGATGAACGCAATTTTATATACGAGGCTTTAAAAGCACATCAGCATATTAAAATGGTCTTATAAGGAGACGTATAGATGGAAATTCAAAAATTTGAACGTGATGTAATAGACAGCTACAAAAAAAACAGCTCTGAAACATTGGAAATTCGTATGCAAGAGTTAATAGAGCATATACAAAATGAGTGGGAAATATCCAAAGAAAATTTGACACTTTCTCAATTAAAAGTTATCGCAAATACCGTAATTGCCCAAGAGACTACAACGCTACATGATGAGTTGCAAGACCTACTCGCTCAAAAAGAGAGAATTGAGAGACAGATAGAGCGAAAACGTGGCACCTTTCAAGATTCAAAATACAGAGTATTTGACGCAATAGAAGCAAATTTTGATGACTCTTCTCAAGAACTAAAAGCTAGAGTTCATCAGGTTAAACTTCAATCACTAGACCTGTTTGATATGTTAGAAGAGATGGTTGAATCAGCTATTATAATCACACTTGAAAAAGGTCAAGATATTGATGAAACAATTCGTGAGATTACAAAAGATGTCACCTATGAAACATTAAGTCAAGGAGCATTAAGCTCTATTCGTATCCGCAAAGTCATATCTATTATATTACACACCTCCATAGATATGGCAGAGGCATCACCGACTCACGCAAAAGAGATACTACGTGGCTCACTCCGTGGAATACGTTCAGGACTCGTACGTTCGCTCAGCAGATTTAAAAAACAGCTGTTATATATGCCTCAAGAGGCAAAAGAGACTCTTTTTGAAGATGAGAGAGAGCCTCTGAAAGTAGATCAACTCTTTACTCAAGTTATCCAAGAGTGTTCACTAGAGACAAACAAAAGCAGTTCCCAACTTCTTAGCAAAATCACAAGTGAAATCAACTACGATATGCAAGAGCTTATAGAGCTTTCTCGTGAAACCATTGATGTTATGAAAGAGCGTTTTGCTAGTAGTAAAATGCTTAATTCAAAAACGGCAAAAGAGGCAAAACGTATGGGAATAAGTGCTTGGAGTTCAGCAAAAACCGCTATGAACAGTGCCATTCAAACAGCTAAAGATAAAATAGATGCAAAATAGAGATAAAAAATTTATACAAGATAGAGAAAAAATCAAAAAAGAGTTACAGAAGTATCTAAACTCAAAAGCAGGTTTTTCCCCTCTGTATGAGAGTATGGAAAAATTAAACGAGTGGCTAGAGCAAAAGGCTTCATCATGAATATATTATGCTCAGAACTTTTTCAACAGCAGCTAAAAGAGATACTATCTTCTTTTGCAAAAGAGGATATAAAAACAGCACAAAGCTTTAAGATGTACCTAGATACGATTCTTTTTAATATGCCGACTAAAGCAAAAAAATATAAGAGTTCTATCTATTTTGATGATGAAAACATAAAAGATATACAACACCAAGGATATACGATAATCTTTTTAATTCAAGAGGAGTCAGAAACTTATGTAATACTGGCGATTATAAAAGATAGTTGAAATCAATCTTAAATTTATATATTAAGAGTCAGCTTATAGCAGAACTGACTATAAGTTTTATATATAATCTGAAACATTTATAATATAAGGAATTCAAATGTTACATCCTGCCACAGTGCATTTTGCTATAGTTTTACCTATTGTCGCTTCAGTCTTTTCTCTGATTTATATTTTTACTCGTTCTGAGTCTATGTCCAAATTATCATCAAGGACTACTTTAATCGCCGCAGTCGCTATGATTGTTGTCTGGTACACGGGAAATCAAGCCGGTCCTCATATATTTGATTATCTAAGTGCAGCCGGTAAACAAGAGCTTCTTGGACATAAACAACTCGGTCTGTATCTGGCGATAGCTATCTCTATCGTCGCCATCATTAAAATCTTAGGCTGTAAAATGAAAAAATTTGCCGTTGAGCTTTTAGCAATTTTACTGCTTTTTGGAGTAACAGGTACAACACTGCTACAAGGTAAACATGGTGGAGAGATTGTTTACGAACACGGTATGCCGTTTCAAGCTTTCAAGATTAAAAATACATTAAAAGGGCTATCTGCAGATGCTGATGAAGTAGAAGATGCAGATGAAAAGCTAGAAGTTTACGAAGATGCCATTGATGAAATTGTAGGAATGGATGAACAAGAGTAACTTTTACATGTAAGCATATAGTAAGTTTGATAATGCTAATGTACAAACATCAATTATGTGAGGTATATATATGGCAATATCAAGAAGAGAAGCTCTCAAAATTTCAGGTTTAGTTGCTGCATCAACAGCAATAAGCGGATGTACTAACTCTGGTACTCCCGAACCAAAAGCAGATTCAAACCCAAAAATAGAAACCAAAACAGATTATAAAGCACCGATAACAGATACAGACAAGCCGCGTGTAGTAGTTGTTGGCGGAGGATGGTCAGGACTGTCAGTTGCAAAATATACAAAGATATTTGCTCCTGATGCTGATGTTATATTGGTAGAACAGAGATATGAGTTTATCTCATGCCCATTGAGTAATTTATGGATAGTCGATAAGATAGACCTTGAATTTCTAACACATGACTATCTGCAAGCTGCTAGAGAAAATAACTACACATTCTTTCACGCTAGTGCAACAGGTATAGATAAGAAAAATCGTATCTTACACACGAGTAACGGCGATATAAACTATGACTATCTGGTTTTCGCTCCGGGTATCGACTACGACTACTCTCGCTGGACTAAAGATATAGCTTTTGAAACAAGACTAAGACAGGAGTATCCTGCAGGATTTATACCGGGTTCTGAACATATCTCACTGAGAAATAAAGTTTTAAACTTTAAAGGCGGTAACTTTATTCTTACCGTTCCTAGTGGAAATTACAGATGTCTTCCTGCGCCTTACGAGAGAGCTTGTGTTATTGCAGACTACTTTAAGCAGAACAAACTAGATGCAAAAGTCATCTTACTTGATGAAAACAATAAAATAACAATAAAAGAGAAAGGTTTTCAATCGGCTTTTGATGAGATGTATGCGGATTATTTAGAGTATCATCCAAATACAGCTATATTAAGTATAGACTTGGACAAAAAAGTAGTTGTGACGGAATTTGATGAGATAGAGTTTGAAGATGCCGCATTTTATCCACATGTAAGAGGTGCAAAGATACTGGAAAGATGCGGATTTGCGAAAGATGCAAAAAATATGCTAGAAGCTCATATAAACCCTTTGACCTATGAAGTTATAGGAGAGAAAAATATATTTGTTTCCGGTGATTCTAGACCTATGGGTTTCTCTAAATCTGGAAACACCTCTAACTCGGAAGGTCATTTTGTTGCTAAACTTGTAGCTCAAAAGATAAATAAGACAAAAATCTTAAAGTGGCAATCACCGACAACCACATGCTTTTCAGCAGTCTCAATCGCTCCTGAAAAGGCTATATACATATATACACAGTACGCATATGATGAAAAAGATAAGACATTTAGCTTCAGCGAAACTATCAGTAGTGAAGATTGGCACAAAAACGGAGCCGTAAATGCAGACTCAATCACCGATTGGGCAACTGCACTGTACAACGATATGTTTAAAAACAATTTAGTCTAAAACTACTCTGCAAGTATAGATATGTTACCAAAGTAAACATATCTATACAAAATAATCACAATAACTAAATCTACTCTCACCCCCTGCTAAATCCCTATATTGCTCTATCTAACTACACATTAGGTAAGCATATATACTTTTTTCTTATGTTTAAATAAAGATTTTTAATCTATAATAGCTCTAACAAACTGTGGATTATTTTATAATCTATCAGAAATAATTTTCCAAAGGAAAAGAATGGGCTTTTTAAAAAGTATTTTTAGTCTTATAGGTGTTATAGTTGTAGCAGGTCTGCTTTTTGCATATACTAAGTTTGATTTAGGAACTAAAATGGATCAAGTATCCAAGTTGGACCCTAGAGCAATGGGTGCATATATGGAGATGTTTAACAAGGTTTTAGAGACAGGTTCATCAGCAGATGCTATGGTTAGAAGAGTGAAAATAAACCCTGAAGTCTCTACTGATGATGTAGTTGAAGCTATGAAAGCAATTGCAGAAGATGCAAATATGCTTCAAGTTGGTGATTCTCATATGGCTGAAGAGTTTGATCCAAATGGAAACAGACAGAGATATATCAGAATTCTTCACTACTGTAGTCCTAGTATTGCAAAACTATTCATAGGATATTCGGAAGCATTCGGTGCATTTATGCCTTGTAGAATTATGATTGTTGAAGATGACAACGGTGACAGATGGCTTGAAACAATGGCTATGGAGTTAATGCTCTTTGGTGGAAAAACTCTTCCTCCTGAGATGATGAAAAAAGCGGAGCATGTTAGAGATACTATGTATAAAATGATGGATCTTGGCGCTGAAGGTGACTTTTAAAGAGTTATAAACTTTATAATATAGAGCATATTCTCTATATTATAAATAATCTACAACAATAATAATAATCTACTAAACTTATATAACAAATATTTATTATCCTCTTTATTCATAATCAATCAAAAAAATG
>WFND01000160.1 GCA_015484575.1 Helicobacteraceae bacterium | reverse complement strand
TTAGGTTCTAAATTGTCTTGACCGTAAGCTCTGTAGTCATCAGTGATAACAGATGATAGCAGAGGCAATCGGGATGCCTCAGCAGTATGTTGGAAAATCATTAAAAAGTTGTAGTTGTTACCTGACCCTTTTTCCTGAAACAAGGCCTTACATGTAAATAATAAAGTTGATTATTCTGGTTTGGAGCTTATATGTGATTTTAATATAAGTATATAAAATCTTGGATATACTCACGTTATGAATACAGATGAAAAATACCATATTTTAAAAGAGCGTTTTGGACATAACGGTTTTAGAGACAAGCAAGAAGAGGCGGTAGATGCAATCTTAAACGGGCGAGACCTTCTTATGGTACTTCCTACGGGTGGAGGCAAGTCACTGGCTTTTCAACTGCCTACGCTTATGATGGATGGTGTCAGTGTTGTCATATCTCCTCTTATAGCTCTTATGCAAGATCAGGTTCATGCACTAAAAGCTCAAAATATGGATGCACAAATGCTTACATCCATGCAGTCACGCCAAGAGAGTGAGATGATTATAAATGATCTGATGTATGGAAATTTAAAATTTCTA
This sequence comes from Helicobacteraceae bacterium, assembly GCA_015484575.1. Classification (GTDB taxonomy): domain Bacteria; phylum Campylobacterota; class Campylobacteria; order Campylobacterales; family Sulfurimonadaceae; genus S010-53. Next base: position 4,887 of record WFND01000160.1, on the reverse strand, counting down.
TATCTCTCACCAGAGCGTCTTAATACTCCAAGAATTCAAGAGATACTTTCACAAATCAAGATAAATTTTTTTGTTATAGATGAGGCTCACTGTATAAGTGAATGGGGGCATGAATTTCGAGAAGACTATAGAGCATTGTCACAGTTAAAGCAGAGATTTCCATCTGTAAGTATAGCTGCTTTTACAGCCACTGCAACTTTACATGTAAGAGATGATATATTGAGGCTTTTAAATCTTAATGACCCGCTGCTTTTAAAAGGCACAATCTTTAGAGAAAATCTAAAAATCAGTGTAAAACCTCGTGTAGGAGATGGAAAAGCCCAGTTATTGCAATTTTTAAGTGCTTACAGTGGGGAGAGCGGCATAATATACACATCTTCTCGTAAAAAGACAGAGATGTTGAGTCAATATCTAAATGCCCAAGGCTTTAAGTCTTTAGCATATCATGCAGGTTTGGCACACAATGAGAGAAGTGATGTGTACCACTCTTTTGTCTATGATGAGGTAGATATAGTTGTAGCCACCATAGCTTTTGGAATGGGAATAGATAAGAGCAATATCCGTTTTGTAGTTCATATGAGTCTTCCAAAAACTGTAGAAAATTATTATCAGGAGATGGGTAGAGCAGGGCGAGATGGGGAAAATTCTGAAGTTTTGCTTTTGTACAGTGCTGCGGATATGATTCAGCAAAAACATTTTATACAGCAGATAGAAGATGTGAGCTACGCCTCTCATATGTTTGAAAAATTAAATGCTATATATCGTTACTGTAGTAGTGAAACCTGCCGTCACAAGATGATAGCAAAATATTTTGAAGATGAGATACAAGAGTGTGAAAGTCGATGTGATAACTGCCTTGAAGAGGAGAAAGAGCGTACAGATATAACTATCCAAGCTCAAAAATTGCTCTCATGTATCTATAAAACTTCTCAAATGTTTGGAAAAAATTATGTCATAGATATACTTCGTGGTTCAAAAGAGCAGAAGATTCTATCTAACAACCATGATAAATTATCAGTCTATGGCATAGGTGCAGAGTATAGTAAAAAACAGTGGTTTGTTGTTGTTGACAGACTTTTAGAAGTGGGTGCATTGGGTTTAAATGAGCATAAAGGTCTTATACTGTCTCAAGAGGGTATCTCAATTTTAAAAGGTAAATCAACTCTACTCATAGACTCCTCACGTCTAAATGTAAAAGAGTCTAAAGTTAAGAAAATCATCAACGAGGTGGTGGATTTTAACAGTGATTTATTTGAGAAATTACGTATGTTAAGAGCTAGTATAGCAAAAGAGAATAGTATTCCTGCATATATAGTCTTTAGTGATAAAACACTAAAACAGATGGCTAGAGATGTCCCTCAAACTGAGCAGGAGATGTTAGAGATAAATGGAGTAGGGGCTAAAAAATTACAGCAATATGGAGAGAAGTTTATAGCTCTGCTTAGCTCAAAATAAGCTTAGTAGCCTCGCTTACATGTAAGGCTCTGTTAAAATAAAATCCTTGATAAGCATCACATTTATTCTCTTTTAAAAATTCTAAAGCAGAGCTGTTCTCAACACCCTCTGCTATAACTTGCAGATTAAATAGTTTTGCAAATTTGATAACCATTTTTACAATTTCCTGATTAGATTTTTTATGAAAATCTATAATAAAACTTTTATCTATTTTGATGCCATCAACAGGAAGTTTTTGCAGATATGTCATAGAGGAGTAACCGGTTCCAAAATCATCAATAGTAAACTTGATACCTAGAGATTTTAAGGTATTCATCTTTTTGATAGTAATATCTATATTTTCTATAAGAGCATCCTCTAAGAGTTCAAACTCTAACAAAGAAGTGTCAATAGCATACTTTTGTATTTTCTCTTTTATGTTTGATATAAAGTTATGACTTTTAAACTGCTTTACACTGATATTTACGGAGATAGAGTATTTTGTTTCATTGGAGCTGTTGTTCCAGACAGAGAGCTGTTTACATGCTTGGTCTATAACAAAATCTCCTATATCATATATTGCCCTTGTGTCATTTGCAACATCCAAGAAAGAGTCTGGATAGAGTATGCCTTTTGTAGGATGATTCCATCTGATAAGTGCTTCAAAACCGATAACTTTATCACTGCTTAGGCTCACTTTTGGTTGATAATACAGCTCAAATTCACTCTCTTTTATGGCATTTTTAAGCTCTTTTTCTATGATAGAGAACCGTTTTGATTCAATATCTAGCTCATTATTGAAAAAAGCGAACTGATTTCGTCCGGATTTTTTTGCCTGATACATAGCTATATCGGCATGAGAGATAACATCTTGTGCTGTTTTTTCGGAATCTGGAAACAGTTTAATACCTATGCTAAAGGTAATATCAAAAGATTGTGAGTTAATCATGATAGGTTCTGACATGATTTTTTGAATATTTTCTGCCATAAGAGTCGCTTTTTTAACACAAGTAAGTTCATTGTTGTCAAGCTCAAGCCCTATAACAGCAAATTCATCTCCGCCTAAACGAGCTACAATATCACCATCACGAATTGATTTTTTTAGACGAGATGCTATCTCTACAAGAAGTGCATCACCAACTTTGTGACCATAAAAGTCATTTACATGTTTAAAGTTGTCAATATCCAAAAACATAAAAGCGTGTTGCATATCTGATCTTCTGCCTCTATTAAAAGCTGTTTCTGTCTCTTCTAGGAGCTTCGCTCGATTTGCTACACCTGTTAAAATATCGTGTTGTGCTCTGTATTCAGCCTCTTTTTGAGCATTTTTTATACTTGATATGTCAAGAAATTGTGCTATATAGTGTGTTGGTATATTATTTTTATCTTTTATTGCTGTTATAGATAGTATCTCAGGATATATATCTCCATTTTTTCGCTTATTATATATCTCTCCTTTCCATCTTCCTCTCTCTTTTAACTCTTGCCACATATTTTGATAAAAGTGTTGATCATGTTGTGAAGATTGTAAAATATTTGGATTTTTACCTACTGCTTCACTAGCACTGTATCCTGTGATTTCAGTAAATGATCTATTTACTTTTATGATATTTGCATTGGCATCGGTTACAGTCATCGCTTCTTGTGCATCAAATGCGTAAGATGCTATACGTAAATCTTCTTTGGTTATTAACTGCTGTTTTTGAACCTCTATTTTTGATAGAGCAAAAGAGACACCTTTTAGTATCTTCTCAATCAGGTCTATAAGTTCAAGGTTAAATATATTTTTATTATCACTATATAGTGTCAAAACAGCCATTATCTCTCCATCTCTGTATATTGGAAATGAACCTATAGAGCTTATGCCCTCTTCAAAATTTTTCAAACACTCCTGTGCTAAAGAGTCGTCACTGTTTTTGATTATAATATGGTTTTTTTCCAAATAGGCTCTCTCTGGAGTCTTTATATTTTCACTGTGATCTGGCGATATGCTAAAGTTTATGGTCTGTAACTTTTCTAAACTTATGTTATTTGCTATATGAGGAAGCAGTAGGTTTTTCTTTTCATCCACAGTAGCAACCCATGCCATGTTAAATTCACTCACTTGTACTAAAATTCTACATAAACTTGTATATAGGTCATCTTCATTATCCAAATAGACGATATTTTCAGACATATAGCTTAAAGCTGTAAAGTGCTTTTTCTGCTCGTTGAGTTCATTTATATTTGTCTCTTCCATGTTTATGAGTTTACGCAAAATTACGCTTAAAACTATTAGAGCCAAGATAGAAAACAGCCAAAAAATACCACTTATAAATAGAGCATAATTTGATTCATTTTTTATACTCTCATTTTTTTCTAAAATATCTGTCATGATATTTTTAATAACATTATTCAATCTGTTTATTCTGTCTGTGGCAAAAACATACCATTTCATAGAGTCTATGTTGAAATTTTCTGTTTTTGTGTTTAATGTTTCTCTATACTTGGCTAAAGAGTCGATGATGTTTTGAGTGATATTTTTCTGATAACTTTGAAAATATCCTATAGAGGCAGATGCCGTAAATTTATTGTGGTAGATGCTTTCTTGAATAATTAATTTTTGTATATCTTTATACTGTTTAGAGGTAATTTTGTTTTCAGAGAAGACATTGGATAAAAAAGCTCTCTCTATACCGGCATACTCTTTCATATTTATAAGATAAAACAGTGACTCTAAACTTTTTGACATCTGCATAGATGCAAAATCATTATTTAGATGAGGAATACTTGAGATAAGAGCAGATATGGTTGTTGAGAAAAATGTCATCTCTTCGTAAAAAGATATTTTTCTTGCATCTATCTTCTCTCTATACTTTGAGAGTTTTTGAAGTTTTGCCAAAGATACTTTGATATTTGAAGTGAAAACTTCATTTGTGATTACTCTTTTGTTAGAGAGAGAATTTAAAAATCTTCTATAAGAGCTGTCTGTTGATACTCTTTGCTTCTTTAAAGAGTCTATAAAATTGGGAAAATCTTTCCCTAGATAACCAGAACTAAGTCCTCTCTCTTTTTGTAGCTCATGAATAAGTTCAGAAGCACTCTTTGCAAAACTGATACTCTGTGTTAAAATCTCTACATTTTTTAAAGCGTTATATTTATTACTAACATATGTTGATGAAAAAAACAGCATACCGACAGCGGGTATAGCAAATATTATGACAATTTTATATTTTAAGGATGTGAAATTGAGCATTTTTCTCTTTTAATTTATATTATGGACACCTCTAAAAACCCTAGTAAGCCTCAGCGATAGAGAGAAACACATAATCAAGGCAGTTATTGTAAGCAATAGCCGTAGCTATTGCGTCAATAACTAACGCAGAGTATCTGTTTCTCTCTATCGCCTTAGGGGAGGGAAAAAGAAGCATAATCTTCGCCTTTTTTTCTTATCGCCATAGCTTAAGCTATGAC
>WFND01000159.1 GCA_015484575.1 Helicobacteraceae bacterium | reverse complement strand
ATCTTACATTTTGAGAGTTTAAAAGTATAGTGTTCATCATGAAAGTCGGCTATTTTACGATATTTGCCTTCTATAAGTTCATACGATTTTACTTTTTTGGATTTGGGATAGACGAGGTTGTAGTATTTGACACCCTCTTTGGCGTAGAGGTCAAATTTGAGTATCTCATCTCTTGAGGCGGTTGATTTTGAGCTGACTTCAAAGATAATCTCAGGAGCACGTGTTACTCTGCCTTTGGGTCTGTAGCAGATGACCATCACATCAGGGCGGACTACCGTATCATCTGAAAACTCTACATCTAGTTCAAAAACTGCGTTGCATTTTGTGCACTCATCTAAGGCTTCATCAAGTTGTCTAAAAATACTTCCGCTCACACTTTGATGTTCAAAACTAGGGCTAGGTGCCATAGCGTAAGCATCTCCATATATAAGCTCCCAATCTCCATCCCACTGCTCATAATCATATATGGTGTATTTCTCTTCATAGGCTAATGACATGTGTTCTCCTTTTAGTTTAGCTTTTTCAAAAGTGATAATATCTTTTTCTCATCTTGATAGAGAGCATAAGATTTCTGCACATAAGCTTGAAGCAGTAGTTTAAGATCATTGTTACCCTCTACATTAAAATCATTTCTCATCTGTTTTTCCAAAAAAGGTGCAAACTCTTCATCAATATCGATATCGTAACGCTTTGCGTTAAATGTGAGGCTTATCTTTTTTGCCACTTAAATCTTACCCTAAAATAGTTTCTATTTTTGAAACTATCTCTTCTATCTCAAGATCTTTCATAGCTAATTCATCTCTTAAGCGTTTTATCGTTTCATCTTTTGTGGACAACTCACCACGCAACAACTCACTCTCTTGTAATAATTCTTGATGTTTTTGTATAACCTTAGTAACTCTATCGCTTAATCTGTCCAATATACTCTGCTCTTGCATAAAAAAATCCTCTAAAAATTCAGTTGTCACAATTTTAGCATAGTAATAATAAAAATAGGAGCCTCTGTTAAAAATATTAACAACTGCAGTAAAGATTTAAAAGAGAAAATAGAGCTACTTCTTAAATCTCCTTTCATGTGCAGACCATCAATTTACTTTAAAACATCTCTATTATCAATAAAAAGTTATAATTGCATCAATGAAAAAGAAACCAGAATTTAAAGTAGAATCTCCTTATCAACCATCGGGTGATCAGCCAAAAGCTATTGAAAAACTCTCCAAAAGCATTCTTAATGCAAATCGTTATCAGACACTAGAGGGTGTGACGGGAAGCGGTAAGACACACACTATGGCTAGAGTTATAGAAAAAGTGAAGATGCCTACTATCATCATGACACACAACAAAACTTTGGCAGCACAGCTATATAGTGAATTTCGCCAGTTTTTTCCTCATAATCATGTAGAATATTTTATCTCATACTATGACTACTATCAGCCAGAAGCTTATATACCCAGACAAGACCTTTTTATAGAAAAAGACAGCTCAATAAATGAAGAGTTAGAGAGAATGAGACTCTCCGCTACTGCGAACCTGCTTAGTTATGATGATGTTATTGTTATCGCTTCGGTCTCTGCAAACTATGGGCTTGGTGATCCTGAGGAGTATGAAAGAATGGTGCAGGTTGTAGAGATTGGTGATGAGATAAATCAGAAAAAGCTTCTTTTACGCCTTGTACAGATGGGATATAGCCGAAATGATGCCTATTTTGACAGCGGGTGCATTCGTGTCAGCGGTGATGTTATAGATATTTACCCTCCATATATGGAAGATGAGGCTATTCGCATAGAGTTTTTTGGCGATGAAGTTGAGAGTATCTACCACTTTGAAGTGATAGCAAATAAGAGGATAGAAGATAAGAAGAAGGTCACCATTTACGCTACAAGCCAATTTAGCGTAGGTCAAGAGAAGTTGGCACTAGCCATAAAACGTATAGAAGATGAGCTTGACGAGAGGCTGGATTATCTTCTTACACATGACAAACTAGTAGAAGCACAGAGACTTAAACAGCGTTGCGAATTTGATTTGGAGATGCTTCAAGCTACGGGAATGTGTAAGGGTATCGAAAACTATTCTCGCCACTTAACAGAGAAAAAAGCGGGTGAGGCACCCTATACTCTACTAGATTATTTTGAGTTAAAACATGAAAATTATCTTATTATTGTTGATGAATCGCATGTGAGCCTTCCGCAGTTTAGAGGTATGTATGCCGGTGACAGAAGTCGTAAAGAGGTACTTGTAGATTATGGTTTTAGACTGCCTAGCGCTCTTGATAACCGCCCTTTAAAAGCTGATGAGTTTATTAACAAGGCACCACATTATCTCTTTGTATCGGCAACCCCTTCAGAGTACGAGTTAGAACTTTCAACCGTAAAAGCAGAGCAGATTATCCGTCCAACAGGGCTGTTAGACCCACAAATAAGCATAAAAAGCTCTGATAATCAGGTAGAAGATATACATGATGAGATTAAAAAAACAGTAGCCAAGGGCGAACGTGTCTTAATAACCGTCCTAACCAAAAAGATGGCAGAAGCCTTGAGTAAATATCTAGCAGATTTAGGCATAAAGGTGCAGTATATGCACTCCGATATAGATGTGATAGAGAGAAATCAGATAATAAGAGGCTTACGTCTTGGAGAGTTTGATGTCTTAATAGGGATAAACCTGCTTAGAGAGGGGTTAGATCTGCCGGAGGTAAGTTTAGTAGCTATATTGGACGCTGATAAAGAGGGCTTTTTACGCTCTGAAACGGCACTAGTTCAGACAATAGGACGCGGGGCTAGAAATATAAACGGTCGTGTTATACTCTATGCCAATAAGATAACAGGCTCAATGCAAAGAGCCATAGATAAAACCAATACCCGCAGAGAGATTCAAGAGAAGTTCAATAAACAACACGGTATCATTCCAAAAACAACTATACGTTCACTAGATGAGAATCTAAAAAATCAAG
>WFND01000158.1 GCA_015484575.1 Helicobacteraceae bacterium | reverse complement strand
ATTTTAAAACCTTATCTAAAAGATGATATAGAGATAACCTCAGAGGCAAATCCAAATAGTGCTACAAAAGAGTGGCTTAAGGGGATGTATGAACTTGGCGTTAATCGTATAAGTTTTGGGGTACAGAGCTTTGATGATAAAAAGTTAAAGCTTTTAAATCGTGCTCATGACTCAACTACAGCTGTCAATGCTATAGTAAATGCCAAAAAAGTAGGTTTTAAAAACATCTCTTTAGATATTATATATGGTGTAGCAGGTGATACAAAAAAACTTATAGAAAATGATCTAAATATAGCATTTTCACTGCCTATTAACCATATCAGTGCTTATGCACTCACTATTGAAGAGGGTACTGTTTTTCAAACAAAACCTCAGATGTCAGATGAAAAACTTGATATGACACGAGTTCTATTTAGAAGTATCGTACTTAAAGGTTTCAAACAGTATGAAATATCTAATTTTGGCACATATCGTTCAAAACATAATGTAGGTTATTGGAAATACGAAAACTACATAGGACTAGGCAGTGGAGCAGTTGGATTTTTTAACAACAGACGCTTTTATCCAACTTCGTCTTTACAAAATTATATCAAAAATCCACTTGATATAGATGAAGAAAAACTTAATGAAGAGGATATTAGATTAGAAAAAATTTTTTTAGGATTGAGATGTTATATTGGAGTAGATAGAGCTATTTTAACTAAAAAAGAACAAGATAGGGCAGATATACTTGTAAATGAGAAAAAGCTTACATGTAAAGGTGGAAAATATTACAACCAAGAGTATTTATTAAGTGATGAACTTGCACTTTTTATCAGTGCCTAATCATTTTTTGGCTAATATCACAATCAATTTAATAGTATTGGATTTAATATGTTTGGTATGGGCTTCACCGAAATCTTAATAATTGGCGTTATCGCCATCTTGTTTCTAGGACCGGATAAACTTCCTGAAACTATGGTAGAGATTGCTAAAATGTTTAAAAATGTTAAACGTACAATCTCATCTGCTAAGGACTCTATAGAGAGTGAGTTACATGTCTCAGAGATGAAAGCGGAGATGATGAGCTATAAAAATGAGCTTACTTCTAGTACAGAGAGCTTATCTCGTCTCACATCTATGGATGATCTGCAAAGTGAGATAGATGATATTAAAAAAGATGTCAGCATAGACGTTGATGACATTAAAATCAAAGAAGACTCTCTTGAGCCTAAAGAAGAGGTAGTTACATTTAAAAAGAAGAAGAAAAAAGCTAAAAAAACTGATGAAGAGGTAGAGGATACAGATGTTTGAAAATATAAAACCACATTTAGTTGAACTTCGTAAAAGACTTGCCATATCAGTTTTAACTCTTATAGTTATGTTCCTTGTGGCTTTCTATTTTCATGAGCCTCTTTTAGAGTGGATTATCCAACCGCTTAACACGGCTCTAGCGGAAGTGGGAAAAAAATCCGTTCATGCTGCCAATGGTATGATTACGACAAATCAGGTGGGTGGTGCATTCTTTGTAGCTATAAAAGTTGCGTTCTTCACATCTATCTTAGCTTCACTTCCTATGATACTAGCTCAAATCTGGCTTTTTGTAGCACCCGGCTTATATGCAAATGAGAAGAAGATGATAATTCCTTTTATCATTGGTGGAACTGTTATGTTTGGAGTTGGTGTTGCCTTTGCCTACTATATCGTTACACCTTTTGGGTTTGACTTTCTAATAACCTTTGGTAGTTTTAAGTTTACACCTCTTATAAATATCGAAGATTATGTTGGATTTTTCACTAAAATCATGTTTGGATTCGGTATAGCATTTGAACTGCCTATTTTTGCCTATTTTCTAGCTCTTTTAGGTTTTATAAATGATAGACAGATGATAGCATTTTTCAAATATGCCATTGTTATTATCTTTATCGTTGCAGCACTTCTAACACCGCCTGACGTTCTTACCCAATTACTTATGGCAGGTCCGCTTCTAATTCTTTACGGTATCTCTATCTTGATAGTAAAAGCCGTTAATCCTGCTTCAGATGAAGACAAAGAGGAAGAAGATGAAATTGAAGATGAGAAATCCTCTTAAGACAGATAGCTATGACTATCTGCTCCCCAAAGATCTCATCGCTACTCATCCGATACAACCTAGAGAAAATGCAAAACTTTTAATCTATAATCGTAAAAACAGGAGTATCACTCACGATTTTTTCTACAATCTGCAAAACTATCTTCCTGAAGATTCAGCTCTTATATTTAACGATACAAAGGTCATAAAAGCCCGTCTGTTTGGTAAGAAAACAAGTGGTGGGAAGATAGAGTTACTCATAAACCGTCCTCTTGATGCTTATATTGTCAATGTTTATATAAAGGGTCGTGTAAAAGAGTCTCAAGAGATATTTTTTGAAGATGAACTTAAAGCAAAAATCATTAAACTTCATGAAGATGGCAGCCGTGATGTGAGCTTTACATGTAAAGATATAAAAATACGATTTGAAGAGCTGTTACCCATCATAGAAAATATCGGTCATATTCCTCTTCCACCCTATCTGCAAAGAGATGATGATAAACAAGACGACATAGATTATCAGAGTGTATTTGCAAAATTCGAAGGTGCTGTTGCCGCACCTACAGCCTCACTTCATTTTAGTGACAAGCTCTTTAAAGATATATGTGATAAATATGAACACTCTTTTGTCACCTTACATGTAGGGGCAGGAACATTTAAGCCTGTGCAGTGTGATACAATCACGGACCACCCTATGCACTCAGAATATTTCTCTATCTCAGATGAGACAAAAAGAGTTCTTGATTCAGAAAAAAAGATAGTAGCTTTTGGAACAACTGCCACTAGAACTATAGAGTATTATGTAAGAAGCAGAGAGGTTTCGGGTGAAGCAAATCTCTTTTTACATCCAAACAACAGACCAAAACGGGTAGATCATCTTCTTACCAACTTCCATCTGCCAAAATCCACGCTCCTTATGCTAGTAGCATCTTTTACAGGGTTAGATGAAACTCACCGCATATATACAGAGGCTATAGAAAAAAGATACCGCTTCTTTAGCTATGGCGATGCAATGCTTATAGTGTAAATACTTTTGCATTTAAAATTTCTAGCTTACCTTCAAGCTCATACTCTAAAATCTTATCTCCAAAAAGAGCATAGGCTTCCTCGTAAGTGGGAGAGTTTTTACAAAAAAGAATTATCTCATCTTCGACAACCTCTATCTTGGCAAATTTATCGGCAAAAGAGTCAATATCATAAATAGCCTCCGCTTTGCCCTCTTTTAATAGCTGTTGTGTTCCCTCACTCTCTCCTATTCTATGAGGTAAAACATATATATCTTTTTTCATTTTCAGTGCATATTCAACACTACGCATAGTTCCGCTATCAATATCTGCTTGTGTAACAATCAAAACTTTACCTAGTGCTACTACTATCTCATTACGAACTACAAAACTCCAGCTTCTAGCTCTTTCACCCTCTTTAAACTGGCTGATAAGCAGACCGTTCTCTTGTATGGATTTGATAAGAGATTTATTGACCGCAGGATAGTAGATATCTAAACCATTTGCCATAACGGCAATCGTATTTGATGAACCGGCAGAGCTGTGTGCTATAGCATCAACACCCATGGCAGCACCACTGACAATACAGATACCCCTAGCACTTAATGCTTGAGCCAATTTTGCAGTAAAATTTCTTGTGTATTGATTTGGTTTTCTGCTGCCGACTATGGAGATTTTATCTCTTTTTAACAGTTTACTATCACCTACATAATAGAGTTCATCAGGGTACTTTTTCATACATTTAAGTTCGGATATACTCTCTTTAAATGTAAATATATCTTTAGAGATAGTCATTTATGCCAACAAGCCTTACATCTTTAAAAAGAGTTTTAGACTCACGAATTGCCTGAAGAGTATCTGGTCGTGGATGTCCTATAGCTATGGCACTTCCGCTTCTTTTTGCAATGGCTATCGCTTTTTTTATCTGTTTTTTTATCTCTTTTATATCGGCAGCATGATCTAAAAATACATCTCTAGCTATGTATGGCAACCCGTAATTTTTCATAACCTTTGGCACTTTTGTTTTAGCGGTTGTTCTACTATCTATAAACATAATTTTTTTCTTTCTTAGTGCAAACATCAATCTATTCATAGCTATCTCATTTGCCGTAAACTTGCTTCCCGTGTGATTATTGACATATTTTACCTTTGGAAAGAGTTTTTTTATGCTTTGAACTCTTTTCATAATTACCTGCTGTGAATCTCTTACATGTAAAACACTAGACTCTTGAGCATTAAAGTGCATAGCTTCAAGCGGGATATGAACCATATAGTAAGGCTCATGTGAGGCTATTTTCGCAGAGTCTGGATGAATTTTATTTGGTGGTAAAAAGGACATGGTTAGAGGAATTTTAAGACTCTTTATCCTCTTAACATCTCTTGCAAAAGAGACATCATCAATGATAATAGCAAGCTTGGGTTTTGCTACGCTCTTAAGAACTTCTCTTTTTGCACCTTTTGGCGGTTTTTTATTTTCATATTCATGTGAAGCCAAAATAAGTTTATGCTTTTCCAACAGTGCGTTTAAACGCTCTTTGCGACTCTTCTTAGGAGTAACTTTTGTAGCTTTTTTTAGCTCCTCAAGTATCATTTTTTGCTTCTTTTCACACCGCTGTTTCATCTGCTTTTTTCCGGCATCAAAACCAAAATAGTATCCACCGACTGCAGTAATCGATAAGATAAGCAGTACAATAGCAAAAATACTGCTATATTTAATGATATTGTGAGTTTGTTGTACCTTTTTTTGAGTGCTTTTTCTTTTTGCCATATCTTTTCTTAAGTAGTTTTGGGCGTATTATACAAGCTATTTTGTAAAGCTTTATTAATTATGACAAATTGACATGAAATTATTTTTACACACTCTTAAAAAAGTGTGTAAATAGTAGATTGTAAACTTAGTTTTTATCTAAATCAACAATTTTATTTGATGCTATCCAAGGCATCATGGCACGAAGTTTGTTACCTGTTTGAGTGATAAGTTTTGTCTTGTCGTTGTTACGCTCTGCATTCATACGAGGATAACCGGCTTGACCTTCTAAGATAAAATCTTTCGCAAAACGTCCATCTTGAATCTCTGTTAAAATATCTTTCATAGCCGCTTTTGAAGCTTCTGTAACAACACGTTTACCAGATACATAATCACCATATTCTGCAGTATTAGAGATAGAGTAACGCATATCAGCGATACCGCCCTCAAACATTAAATCAACAATAAGTTTAAGCTCATGAAGACACTCAAAATATGCAAGTTCAGGAGCATAACCTGCCTCTGTCAATGTTTCAAATCCAGCTTGAACTAGAGAAGTTACACCACCGCAAAGAACAGCTTGTTCGCCAAACAGGTCAGTCTCCGTCTCATCTTTAAAAGTCGTCTCAATAATCGCAGTACGTCCACCACCGATAGCACAAGCATAACTCATTGCCAACTCTTTAGTTGTTCCTGATGGGTTTTGACCGACAGCGATTAAGTCAGGGATACCGCCACCACGAACAAATTCCGAACGAACCGTATGACCGGGTGCTTTTGGTGCAATCATGGTTACATTAATATCCGCAGCGGGTTGAATACGACCATAGTGAATGTTAAAACCGTGACCAAACGCGATAGTAGCTCCAGATTTTAAATTTGGTGCAATTTCATTGTTGTATATTTCAGCTTGATTTTCATCAGGAAGTAAAATCATAACAACATCAGCCACAGCAGAAGCTTCTGCTACGCTCATAACTTCAAAGTTTTTAGCTTCAGCTTTCGCCCAAGAACTACCGCCTTTACGAAGACCTATAACAACTTCAACACCGCTGTCACGTAAATTTTCTGCATGTGCATGACCTTGTGAACCAAAGCCAATCATAGCTACTTTTTTAGATTTTATTATCTCTAAATTACAATCTTTGTCATAATAAACATTTAATGCCATTGAAGTGTCCTTAATATTACGCCTTATACGTAAAAAATTTGTGCAATTATACTCAAACTTAGCTAAAAATATATCTGAATGTAATATGTCTGTAATACTCTTTGTGTATAATACTGAAAATATAAGATTAAATAATTTAAATTTAACTATTTATTATTTTTATGATATAATACATCTGTTTTATATTTTATCTGACGCACTATAGGGAAGCTCGAGCCCCGCCGTGTGTGAGGTAAGCTATAATTTTAAACTTCAAAACTACATTTTCTCATCAAGCAAACTCAAAACTTTTCTTGCTAAAATCACTTAAAAATTTTAAACACAAAGATACATAATGAAAAAATTTAACTTACATAATGAAATAGTAGTAGTGCAACGTAAAAAACTCATTGATGTTGTAAATCAAGATAAAAATTTTGCCATAAGCATAAAAGGTGAAATATATAAAGAGCCATACCCTGCAGATGAAATCTATATATTTCAAGGAAAGATAGAGTCTAAACCAGATGATTTTAAGAAGGTTTTAGGCAGTGGCTACAAGATAGTAGAAGATAAAGAGCGTCTGCTTATCAAAGCTTCAAACGCATGGAATGATATAATCAGATATAATATAAAAAATGCTGATTATGACGATACGACAGCAGACGGTATAGGAGATTTTTCAGACAAAAAGCTAGAAGATATAGGTTGGCAAGCTACAGAGTTTAATATCTCTTACAGAGAATTAGCCAACTATCTTGAAGAGAATTGCGGTGGTATTTTACTCTGCATAGAGATTGAAGAGCCTTACCAATTTAGCGGTCTTGGCTTTATCAAGGAGCGTCAATGTGCTTATGATAAACTTTTCAACTACTGCAGAGAGAAAATTGCGGATAAGTTAAAAAATGATTCAGATTTTGAGATAGAACATCTCACCGATGATGAACAAGAAGCAGCAGAATTTTTTGGGCTTTTATAATAGACACCTCTAAGGTTTTTAGAGATACCCTAATTTAAGATAACGTTTTAAAATTATCATAGCCGCTATAGAGTCAACTCTTCCATCACGGCGATATTTTATCTCGCCTTTTATGAGTGACTCTGCCTCTATGGAGGTATCACTCTCATCTTGATAAAATATCTCACCTTTAAAATCTACAAGATTTAAAAAATGTGCAACTCTTCTACGCATCTCATCTTCACTACTTCCACCCATCGGTATTCCGACAACTAAAGCTTGTACTTCCCAATGTGAAAGTAACTTTTTTACTTCAGAAGATGCTTGATTTCGATTTTTTCTCTCTATAGCTTTAAGAGGCGAGACAATATTTGCATCGGGAGAGTAAGCCACACCAATACGTTTAAGTCCTAAATCAATAGCTAAATAACGCATCATTTACCCAGACAGAAACTGCCAAACATCTTATCTAGCATCTCATCATTTTCAAAAGGTCTTGTTATGGACGCTATAGCTTTTAATGCGGAATTTAGATGAAAAGAGAATATCTCTAACTCCTGCTCTATCAGCGGAATTTTTGCATCTTTTATCTCTTTACATGTAAGTTCTACGGCATCAATTTGACGAGAGGATATAAGCATAACCTCTTCAGAGCTGTTTTGTAAATTCATTATATCTTTTAATAACTCTATCAGAGCAGATGTTGATGTTTTTGTACTTAAATACAGTGGTTTAAATGAGCTAAATATCTGCGTATCTATCTTACATGTAAGATCACTTTTGTTTAATACAACAATAAACTTACGCTCATCTTTATGCTCATCTATAAGTTTTAGTATAACTCTATCTTCATCATCCATATCTGATGAGCTGTCAAAAAGGGCGATGACAATATCACTCTCATTTATAGCTTCCAAAGAACGCTCTACACCGATACGTTCTATCTCATCTCCTGCTTCACGAATACCTGCCGTGTCTATTATTCGTATTAGGTGAGTTCCTATCTTTATCTGCTCTTGAATTGTATCTCTTGTTGTTCCTGCTATGTCACTGACGATAGCCCGGTTATAATTTAGCAGAGAGTTTAACAGTGAACTTTTACCTACATTTGGCTTACCTATAATGCTCACTTTAAAGCCTTGCATTAAACCTTCTCTGCTTTTGCTGATTTCAAGAGTATTTTGCAGTCTTACATGTAAGCTGTCTAACTTATCCATAATCTGATTAATCAAATCTTGTGGTAAATCCTCTTCGGCATAATCTATACTGACTTCTGAATATGCCAGTATATGGAGCAATTCATCACGCACCTCTTCTATGTACTCTCTCAATTCACCTTTTATCTGACGTGCCAGTATCTTAGCAGCATCTTCACTTTTAGCCTCTATAAGCTGTGATATAGCTTCAGCTTCACTTAAATCGATACGTCCGTTTAAAAATGCTCGTTTAGAGAATTCACCCGCTTGAGCAAGTCTTGCCCCATATTCTAAACAAGTTTGTAAAATCTCATTTGCTACTATATAACCACCATGACATTGAAACTCAACCACATCTTCAGCGGTAAAACTATTAGGTGCTTTAAAATAGATAACGATAGCTTCATCAATAAGTTGATTTTGAGAGCTATATAGCGGTGTCAGTGTTGCATATCTAGGAGAAAAAGAGTCTTTTAGGGAGAGTTTGGTAGCTATTTCGTATGCTCTATCTCCGCTAAGTCTAATTATGGAGATAGAACCGACACCATGTGCAGTAGCAACGGCAGCGATTGTACTATTCATCAATACCCGTTATAGTCATTGATAATAATAAATTTTGCTCCATCACGGGTAGAGCGAATAGCCACATACTTTTCAGGATAACGTGTGCGAAGCTCTTTTAAAGCTATCTGAACTAAAACACCATCAAGAACCTTAGTCTGGGCTCTTGAATCTCTCTGTATATTTTCACATACACCCTCTAGGTATCTATCCATCGCCTCCTCTTGATTTTTCAAAAATTCAGCAATCTCAAGACGCAGTTGAAGATTGTAAGTTCCATTTATCCAGTTAAATATCATATATGAAAGAGCCTTATAACGATAGCCCTCTTTTCCAATCAAAAGTGCCGCATCTTCTCCTGAAAACTCAACAAGAAGCGTATCTTCATCATACATGCCGACTTCAATGGCGTTTATATTAAAACATAGATTTTCAAAAAGTAGATTTATCTCCTCTTTTACCTCAGCTACTATGGTGTCAGATGGTAAATCTTCATCAAAATACTCTTCAGAAAACTGCTCATATTCATGAGTTTTTTCCTCTTTTTCCTCTTTTTCCTCTTTTTTGTGAGAAAAACTTTTCTCTAACTCTTTAGCTTTTAACTCATCTGAAATTTTTTCATCTTTTTGAACAGACTCTTTTATCTCTTCTTTAGAGGCTTCTGAATCTTGAGTATTTTTACAAGCCGCCACAATAATCGCCGTCTTTTTAAAAAGTCCAAACATACCTGCTTTTGGAGCCTGAACAATCTCTATTACAAGTTCAGTAACCGAACACTCCAGCTGTGAAGCAGCTTCGGCATATGCACTTTCAAGGGTTTCAGATTCAATTTTTATCATTTTTATGCTTCTCCTGTATATGCTCTTCATGACGAGCTGCCTTTATAGCTTCGTATTTATTATTGACCAAAAATTGCTGTGCGATTGAGAAAAGGTTGTTTACAAACCAGTATAGAACAAGTCCTGATGGAAATGTTATAAAAAAGAATGTGAATATAACAGGTAAAAATTGAAATACTTTCTGTTGCATAGGGTCTGTCATATTGTTTGGAGTCAATTTCTGTTGATAATACATTGATGCACCCATTAAAAGAGGTAAAACATATATGGTATCCATTCTTGAAAGATCATCTATCCATAAAATCCATGGAGCACCTTGAAGCTCTACAGAGTTAAGTAAAACACGATATATAGCAAAGAAAACAGGCATCTGTAAGATCATTGGAAGACAACCGCCTAGAGGATTTGCCCCATGCTTTTTATATGTCTCCATAACAGCGGCATTCATTCTTTGCGGATCACTTTTGTATTTCTCTTTAATATCTTTGATTTTAGGTGCTAAATCTTTCATCTTCTGCATAGATAACATACCTTTGTATGTCAAAGGAAATAAGATAAGACGGACAATCAACACTAAAGCGATAATAGCCCAGCCCCAGTTACCGAAGATAGAGTGTAAAAACATCAACACTTTAAATAGAGGTGCAGAGGCAAAAGTGAACCAGCCATACTCTATAGCGTTAGTTAAAACAGGGTCAATGGATTTTAATGTAAGATACTCTTTTGGTCCTAAATAGCCGTTAAAACTCATATTTGCATTGGCATCAACATACACTATAGGATTATCATCATGATCACGTTCAACTAAAACTGTTGTATCGGGCTTTAAACCGTAAAATATTGATGCAAAGTATTGATTAAAAGATGCTGCTAAATGCACATCGGTAAAAGAGCTGCGACCTTCAACATCTCCATCTTTAAAAATAGTTGTTAAATTATCTCCCGCGTAGATCATAGCACCCTTAACCGTCATCATCTGTTCACCGGTAATTTGAGGACGTTGACCTAAATAGATAAAATATCTCTTATCTTGAGATAATTTAACATTTATATCATAATGCCCATCTTTGTAAAATGTTAGATTTTTACTGACTGTCAAACCATCCAATTTTTGAGTAAGTGTCAATGTTGCCTTAGTGCTGTCGCTTAAATTTATATCTTTTATATTTGTAGTATAAGGCACTTTTGAAGCTTGAGCATTAAGAGACTCATCGGCAAATCTTATATAAAGGGGCTTGACACCAGATGGCGGTATCATTTGAGCCATATTGCCCTCTTTATCATGATACTTGTTGTTTTTAAGTTTTTTAGAACTTATACGACCTAATGTATCTATTTTCATATCGAAACTATCGCTATAGATACTAACAAGTGAATCTGTTTCACCCTTCTCTATACTCTCATCAGATGCTATCTCATGACCACTTAGCTGAGTTGTTTCATTTTTTTGTACATTCTGCTCTTGTGTTTTAAGAGAAACTTCTTGTTTTAGTGTCTGATTAACGTCTTGGACTTGCTGTTTTGGTGGAAATATAGCCGTATAAGCTACGAAAAATATGAGAGAAAGTCCCACCGCAAGAATCAATCGTTGATTTGATGTCATTTTATCTAACAAAAATTAGCCTTTATATAAAAAATTTTTTATTATACTGCAGCGGTTGTCCGCTTGAGGAATAAGCCAGTATTTTACCTCATTGATGCTCAAACTTTCATTTTTTTTACACAAAATATGTAATTTTGGGTAATCAAATCCACCTTCAAAGAGCTGATTGCACCTTAAAATGCGAAAAAGAGAGTTAAAAAATGCGAAAAAAAGATTATTTTTTTCAAACTGTATAACTGCATAAGCAGAGCAAGATGGATAGTAACGACAGTTATCACCGGCAATTTTAGAGAAACTATTTTGATATAGTTTTAAGAGATTAAGTAATATTTTTCTTAACATTTAGTCTCTTTAAGATGTAATTTATATCTTTTTGAAGTGTAGTAAACGGTATCTGATGTAGTGTCGCTTTTGCTACAAACACATAGTGACCATCTAAAAGTTTATCTCTATTTTCTCGCCATATAGCTCGTAACCTTCTTTTTGAACGATTACGAATAACGGCATTGCCAACTTTTTTGCTGGCAGTGAAGCCTACCTTTTTCTCACCGTTTACAGGGAGATAAAACACAACACAACTACGCGAGTGCGTACTTTTGCCGCGATTATATACAAGCCTAAACTCTTTATGAGACTTAAGCATTACAAAACTGTTTATACAGTCAATTTTTTTCTACCCTTAGCACGACGAGCATTTATAACTCTACGACCGTTTTTTGTAGACATACGCAGTCTGAAACCGTGAGTACGTTTACGAGGGGTATTATGTGGTTGGTATGTTCTTTTCATGCCAGAACCCTTGTTATCTGAAATTTAGAGACGCAATACTATCTTTTTATTACTTAAATATTGGTTAAGACATGTCATTTATAAAAAAGTGCTATAATAAGGACACCCATAAACAAAAAAATCATCAAATGGAGTATATAATTAAATGAAAAGAAGAGATTTTTTCAAAACATCTCTTGTGGCTTCTACAGCACTTCTTGCAGAGTCAATCTATGCAAGTGACACAAGACGACCAGATGATACAAGAGCTATATCTAAGGTGTCATTCCCACAAAAAAGACCGCTTATCACCCACTCTGACAGACCCCCTCTGCTTGAGACACCGAGAGACGCTTTTGCAACTGCCATCACACCAAACAATGAATTTTTTGTTAGATGGCACTCACCAAAATTTCCCACTACTATAGATAGTGATGACTTTATGATTTATGTTCATGGTGAGGTTAAAAACAGACTCTATATCTCCTTAAACGAACTCAAAAACTCTTATGAACATGTAGAACTTACTGCTGTGCTTCAGTGTGGCGGAAACAGTCGTTCAGCATTTCACCCAACTACAAGTGGTATTCAATGGGGCAATGGTGCGATGGGCTGTGCCTCATGGAAAGGGGTGCGTTTAAATGATATTTTAAAACGTGCAGGTATGGATAAAGATACTAAATGGGTATATTTTAACGGTAAAGACAAACCGATTTTTGATAAGATGCCAAGAGTTGTCAGGGGTTTACATGTAAGCGAATTAAGAGATGATATTATAGTCGCTTTTGAGATGAACGGTGCTGATTTGCCTATATTAAACGGTTATCCTGTTCGTCTTGTTATTCCGGGTTACTACTCTGACAGCTGGGTTAAGATGCTTAGTCAAATCACTTTAACCAAAGAGCCAAAATCTCTCTACTATATGGACACTGCATATACAATCGCAGACAATAAATGTGAGTGTGAGAGTGAAGATAAATTATTTCCAAAAACAAAACCTATCTCTACGATGAATGTCAAATCACTAATAGCACACCCTACATCAAATACACTCATTCATAAAAATTCAAAGGTTGATGTGAGCGGTATAGCCTTTGACAGTGGACACGGTATAAAAGAGGTACTTATCTCCCTAGACGGTGCAAAATCATGGAAAAGTGCTTCACTGCAAAAGGAGCTGTCTGCTTACTCTTTTAGAGTATTTAACTTCTCTTTCACCGCAAATACAAAAGGTAAAATAACAATAATGGCAAAAGCGATAAACAATATAGGACAAGAGCAGCCATTTGCAGATACGATAGGATGGAACCGTGGCGGATATAAGTATAACGGGATAGATAGTGTAACTATCGATGTGGTGT
>WFND01000157.1 GCA_015484575.1 Helicobacteraceae bacterium | reverse complement strand
TCTTTGGCAGAGTTGGTCGAATGCACTGGTCTTGAAAACCAGCGAGGGTCACACCTCCCAGGGTTCGAATCCCTGAGGGTCCGCCACTTACACTTTTATAAACCCCTAACATATTTTATGATATTCTTTTTAGCAAATACACGAAAAGTGAGTCATCCATAAAATTTTTATTTAGCATAAAACATAATAGTCATAAAATAACTCTTCTTTTTAGAATACAGGTGGCTGTAATTTTTGTCAATTTAATCGCTATGATTATAGATTTTTTTGCAGATAAATATATAAATGTAGCTATTGAAGTTTCTGTTAGTGTGCTTTTAGCTTTAAATATTATCTATCTTTTAAAGAGTGCAAAAATTCAAAAGAGTGCATATCTTTTTCTGCTTATTATCTCTACGGCTCTGTTTACGCAGATATATATTAACCATTTTGCATCTATGTCTGTCGTGTTTATACTTCTTCTGCCTTTGACTACCATGCTTTTTATCAGTTTTAAACACTCTTTGATTATAACATTTGTGCTTTTTTTAATTATGGGTATTTTACTGTATATAGAGCATCTAAACAACCCTTTAAACCCTCTTACACAAAATTCACAAGCACTTTTTAATCTGGCATATACGGCACTTATTATATATTTTTTTGGTCTGCTTTATCATCTTGCAAACTTAAAAACTTTTGATGAGTTAGAGGAGTCAAACAGACAAAAAGAGCTACTTTTAAAAGAGGTTCACCACCGTGTTAAAAATAATCTTAATGTTATAGCTTCTATCATTGGGCTTCAAGCTATCGGAGTTTCAAAAGATGAGAAAGAGCAACTTTTAAAGAGTAAAACCCGTATAGAATCTATCGCCATGGTTCATGAAATGTTGTACAGGTGTGATGATTTTGAGCATATAGATTTTAATGATTATATAAAAAAACTATCCACTCTTCTTACAGGTATGTATGCTCAAGATAGAGAGATAGAGATCGCTATTGATGCTAGTGAAGTACCTCTTAGTTTAGATGTAATGATTCACTTAGGTATAATTACAAATGAGCTTATTACAAACAGCATAAAATACGCTTTTGACGCTAAAAAAGGTCTGATACACATTACTCTTACATGTAAAGATGATAATATTCTCTTTACATACGAAGATGGTGGCAGGGGTTATGAAAATCCTAGTGAGCTTTTTAATAGTAAATCTTTAGGCATTAAGCTTATAAAACTAAGTTCAAAACAGCTAGGCGGTACGTTAAAATTAACAAGTCCTAAAGGGCTTAGATATGAGATAAAGTTTAAAAATGGATAATATAAAAGTTATAATTGTAGAAGATGAGTTAATAGCTGCAGAATTTTTAAAAGAGATTTTACAATCAAACGGTGTGGATGTTATAGATATAATAGATACGGGCAGAGAGGCTATACAGGTCTGCTGTGAGAAAAAACCGGATGTTATTTTTATGGATGTTATGCTAAAAGACAGTATAAGCGGAGCGGAAGCGGCACTAAGCATAAGTCAAAATATAGACTCAAAAATTATCTTTTTAACTGCCTATACCGACCAAGAGATGATAGATTATGCTGTTGAGGCAAATGCTGTCGGCTACTTGACAAAACCATACAATGAAGCTCAAATCATAGCTACGCTTAGACTCTGTACAAATCATCATGAAGAGGTAAAAAATATACAAAAACCTCCTCAAGAACTCCCACAGGAGATAGAGTTGGTTCACGGTTTTGTCTATCTTACAAAACATAACAGACTGCTTAAAGACTCCAAAGAGGTAGAGCTTGGACCGAAAGCTTTAAAGCTTATATCTTTACTATGTACTCAACCAAATATCAGTATCTCAAATGAACAGATTTCTATGTATGTTTATGAGGAGTTGGTTAATGATAAAACTTTACGTTCACTACTTTTCAGGGTACGCTGTGCAACTCATGAAGATCTAATAAAAAATGTAAGCGGTACAGGCTATATGATACAAGCTAAAGAGAAGTCAGAGTAGATAGATGAAAAAGTTTATAAACACTCTGTTTTTGATTTTAGCTGATTTAACTGCACTATATCTCTCTTTGTATGTTGCACACATCACTAGAATATATCTCCAACAGAGTGATTTTTTTTATGGCTACAATGGAAACATAGAGCGTTTTTATCTCTCGGGCATACTATTTATCTTATTTGTTTTTATAAATTTTATACTCGGTTTGTACTCTAAACGTAACGATTTTTGGGAGGAGTTAAGACTTAGCTATATCGCCTCGTTTTTACTCCTTATCGCTACTGTTATGACCCTCTTTATGATAAAATCCACACAGGAGTACTCCCGTACGATATATATCTTGATGTTTTTTAATATGCTCTTATTTGTTCCGATTTTTAGGCTTACATGTAAGAGAATTTTACATCTATTGGGTCTTTGGCAGGTAAATGCTTTTTTGGTTGGAAATATTGTTCAAGTTGAGAGGTTAAAAAAAGATTTAGATGTAAATTGGTACTTAGGCTACAAGAGTGTTACCCATATAAAAAAAGCAAAAATTGTCTTTATAGCTACAAAAGATATGAGTATATCAAAACTTGAAAGTCTGATTCATAGATACAAAAGAGAGGTTCAAGAGGTAATTATCATACCTTTTTTACACAATATCAGCTTTGCAAATGCAGAGATTATAGATCTGCGTATCGGAAGAATGAGCTTTATAAATATTCAAAATCAGCTCTTTATCTCTAAAAATATCTTTATAAAAAAGAGTAGTGAATTTTTTATGATACTGATACTGTCTCCTTTTATTCTTGTATCATTTTTGATTATTGCTCTTCTTATCAAATTAGATTCTCGCGGTAATGTTTTTTTTAAGCAGAAGAGATTAGGAAAAGATGCAAAAGTGTTCTCATGCTATAAATTTCGTACAATGTACAGTGAAAATGAACATCTACTAAAAGAGTATCTACAAAAAAATCCAAAAGAGATAGAGAATTATTCAAAATATCATAAATATGAGAATGACCCCAGAGTCACGGCTATAGGAAAATATCTGCGTAAATTTTCACTTGATGAACTGCCACAGATTATTAATGTTTTACGTTTTGAGATGAATTTGATAGGTCCTAGACCCTATATGTTAAGTGAGAGAGACAAGATAGGACGAGATTTAGATACCATCTTACATGTAAGACCCGGACTTACCGGTTTATGGCAGATTAGCGGACGTAATGATTTGGACTTTTTTGAGAGAACACAACTTGATGTCTGGTATATCCAAAACTGGTCTCTCTGGCTCGATTTTATCATCTTTTTAAAGACATTTGTCGTCTTGGCTACTAGACGAGGAGCTAAATAATTATTTTAGAGGTGCCTTTAACTTAAAGATTTTAAAAGTATCGCTCTGTGCAACTTTTTCAAATCTTTTTTTATCATAACTATCAAAAAGCAGAGCTTTAATCAAGAAGGTGTTTACAGCCGTATTGTCAAGATATATAGCTTTTGTTTTGTTGTAGATTATCAGATTCATAGGTGAGCTTGGATTGTAGCGTTTTGCCGCAGTTACTCTGTTGTTATCGACAATAATAACACCTTGTATCTGTGTCTTTGCTCCGTTATCTCCTTTTATCATTCCGTCTCTTAAATCAAAAGTAAAAGTATCCCCATAAACCATAGGTACTTTTTTAGAGTATGGACGTAGAAGATCTGATATGTACAGTTGTGAATTCTCTTGTGTTTTTCTACCCGTATATATATCTACATGTGCAAAATCTTCCAAAGTTTTAAAAGTCAAAAGCATATTTCTGTGTAAAAGTATATATACATCTCGTTTTGATTTTTTCCTGTACTCTTTTACATGTAAACTCTTCATACGTTTTTTTATATCTTCACTATTTATCAAAGCGGGTATTATCGGAGAGTTTGCTTTTTGTTTATCTGTAAAATAACCTAAGGCATTAGCAACAAAAGAGTCTTTTTTATCTAGTAGTAGATTTGAGATAAGATAGGTATCTGCCCCATGTCTCCCGTTGTCTATGAGTGTGTTGTTTCGACCTGTATAGTACCATAAAGGCCAACCGTAATCCCACCAGCTTATTAAAATATCCTCTTTTTTAGAGTGAGATGCAAAATCTTTCAATACCTTAACATCTTTGGCATTAAATGAGTTTGGCATAAAAGACGGGTTTACATGTAAGATATTTACAATCATTAAAGAGAGTGCTATAAGTGCTAAAAAAGTAGAGCTGTATCGAAGAACTCTTTTTCGTTTTTGGAAGATATTTGCAAATATAAAAGAGAAGCCCATAAATCCCAGTGCAAAAACAGGTGTTGCAAACATTGTAAAACGCATACCTGTATAAACGGCACTATACCCAAGCACAAACATAGGAAGTGCCATTAAAAACAGAGGCTCTATGATGCAAAGCAGTATATATCCCAAACTTGAAATCAACACATAAGGCATCATACCAACATAGGCATCGTTTATAGAAAATATATCTACCTCTTGAGCTTCGGCAACACTTTTTAGAGTATTCATAAAGTGATAATCTCTGCCTTTTGCTTTTAACACAAAGCTTGAATCTGTTTTATAATAGTCATTTGCACGTTTAATTATCTTCTGAGGAGAGATAAAAACAAGGCTTGTAACAATAAAAAGCACAGATACTACACCGATAACTCTACTTTTTAAAACAATAGGAGCTAAAATCAGAAACATTACCAAAATAGAAGCGATAATAACCAAAGACGAGTGATACCAAAAATGAAACGCAACTAAAGATACAAATCCAGAAAAAGCCCAGAGATAGCTACGCCTTGAGAGTGCCATCATAAAAGAGGCTATAGCCATATATGGAAAAAATAGATTTAACGTATCCGTATCCATATAGCCTAGATATGTGCGGGTGTAAAAATTGATTCCGATAGAGCCTATAAGTGCGGCAAAAAAGCCCAATCTGCTCTGATGAAAAACAGCCCCCATCAGCACGATAGGAATAACAACCAACCCAGCCAAAAAGATCGGCAGTAAAAACATAACCCAGTCTATATTTACACTGAAAATTCCTACAATCCAATATATAAGGTATCCCGGCATATACTCTGAGTTCATAGGATAATCAGCCCCAAGCAAGAGCTGTTTTGCATAATAACCATATAGACCAGCATCAGGAGAGTAGATGGCGACAGGATTGCCATCTAGCCAGAAACTCTCTACAGGAGCTACATCATAGTAAAGTATCATTCTGACTAAAACAGCAAATATATAAGCTATGCACATATATATCAATATGGCAGAGAGCTTGTTTTTTTGTGGTGCTATCTTTAAGTATCTCTGTATAAACTCATTCATGTTCTAATATTAGGGTAAAATAGTTTTAAAACGAATTAAAATATGCTTATTGTAGTCTTTAAAATATATTTCTTTATCATTAACTCTATATATGATGTTATAT
>WFND01000156.1 GCA_015484575.1 Helicobacteraceae bacterium | reverse complement strand
CCTTTATGGTATAATACTTCTACAATTAGCCGCAAGGCACCCCCCTCATTTATGAGGGGATAAACATCTGTATTATTTTTTCCAAAACTATTTTGAATTGGTGTTGATTTAATACTCCTATCTTTCCCATTAATCTTTTTTTATCAAATGTTTTAAGTTGTAGTATCATGGCACTATTTTGTATATATTTTTTCTTACTTTCATAAGATATTGTATGGAAATAATTGCTGTTTTCTTTTAATTTTGATGTTAAAGGAATACCTATAAAAAGATTGCTGGTCAACTTTTCAACAATCAATACAGGTCTTTGAAACTCATTTCCCTTTCCATACTCTTCACTGCCTATATTTTGTCCTACTCGTAGCCAAAAAATATCTCTCTGTTTAAATCCTACACGCCTAAAAGTATTGTGAGTTTTCTGCTTCACCTCATTCCACTCACCAAATCTATTTGGAAATAGAGTTTTATACATCATCTCCGCTCTTTGCCAATCTTCTAAGGTGTCAATATCTTGCACTAAATGCCTTGGCAAGATAATAGGTATGCTATCAAAACCAAACATTATCTTATCACTCTTTTTATCTAATTTCTCCCAATAAAATTGTCCCGCATCTTGATAAGCTTCTTGTAAATCTTGGCTTCTAGTTTTAAAGTGTTCTGGAAAAAACATCTCGCAACGTCCATCTGTAATTTTAAAAGTTCTCTGAATTGGAAAAGGCATACTTGTAACAGAAAATGCAAATTTGGCATCGGATGCTTTTAGCTTCTCATACCCCTCTTTTAGATACTTTATCTGCAGTAGAGGTGCTGTAGCATAAATCGTACATAGATATTTGTACTTCTCGCCTCTGTCTCTTAAAAATTTCAAAGCATGAGCCGTAACTTCACCGGTTGTAGCAAAATCATCACTAATATCTGCAGGTCTGATAAAAGGCACTTTGGCACCATAATCTCTGGCAATTTGTGCAATCTCTTTATCATCTGTAGATACAATGACTTTATCAAAGAGTTTAGATTCCAATGCTGTTTGAATACTGTACGCTATAAGTGGTTTAGAGAAAAAAAATTTTATATTTTTTCGAGGAATTCTTTTACTTCCGCCTCGTGCAGGAATGACACACACAGCCTCTCTCATCAAAAGCTACATCCTCGATAAGCGTATCTGTTTATAGTATCTAAAACATTATCGGCAACATATTTTGCATCATCCAAGCTCATCTCTTGATGACAAGGTATAGACAACTCACTACGATAAAAATCACTGCTTACATGTAAACTAAACTCACCAAAACGCTCTTTGTAAAAACTGTTTTGATATATCGGTTTATAATGCACCTGTACGCCGATACCTCTCTCTTGAAGTTGTTTAAATATATCCTCTTTACTACAGTGTAACTCAGGACGTAAAATAATAGGATACAGATGGCGTGATGAGTGTTGGTAAGACTCTATTTTTTGAGTAGCAAAGAGTTTGTTGTTTTTAAAACGCTCATCATAATACTCAGCTATCTCAGCTCTCTTTTTTAAAAAGTCATCGAGTCGATTTAGTTGAGAATATCCAAGTGCTGCGGCAAATTCACTAAGACGAAAGTTATATCCCATCATTAGCATATCTGAGTTCCAATTCTCTCTCTTTTGTACTCCGTGAGAGCGAAAAAGACGCAGTTTTTGTATATATCTGCTATTGTCCGTTACAACTATTCCGCCTTCTCCTGTGGTAAAAGGCTTAATGGCATGAGTGCTAAATATAGTCATATCTGCGTATGTACCGACTTTTTTACCGTCTATAGTGCTTCCAAATGCGTGAGAGGCATCTTCTATAAGCACGAGGTTGTGCTTTTGTGCTATCTCTTTTATCTTCTTAATCTCAACCGGTTTTCCGGCAAAATCGATAGGTACAATGGCTTTTGTTTTTGATGTTATAAGACGTTCAATAAAACGTTCGTCTATATTGCCGTCTAGTTTTACATCTGCCCAAACCGGTACAGCTTCCAATGTTACAAACATATTTGAAGTCGCTACGAAACTGATTGGTGAAGTGATTATCTCATCATCTTTTGCAACTCCTGCGATAGTGTATGCTGCCAGAAGTGCAGAGGTAGCAGAGTTAAATGTACAGGCATATTTGCATCCGATATACTTACAGACTGCCTCTTCGTAAGCCTCTACCTTTTTACCTTGTGTCAGATGAGAACTTCTTAAAACCTCTGTGACGGCAAGTATATCACTCTCATCAACACTCTGTCTGCTGTAAGGTATCATTGCTCTTGTTTGGCAGTTTGTACGATTTTCTCAAGCAACTCTTCTCTGCTCAACCAGTGTGAATTGTTGTGAGAGTTATATTCAAAACCTTGAGATACTGTTGATCCACGCTCACCCAAAGCATTTTCAATATAATCTCTCTGCCTAGAAAATTGAATTGTCGGGCGAATAACAAAATGGTCATGAAATTCCAAAGTTAAATATGAGTCATCTTCGGGACACATAACCTCGTGCATCTTCTCTCCGGGACGAATACCGACAATTTTTTGTGGTAAATCCGGAGCTATAGCCGTTGCCATATCGGTAATCTTCATAGAAGGAATTTTAGGTACAAAAGTTTCACCGCCATGCATTCTTTCAAATGATTTAAGTACAAAATCTACACCCTCTTGCAACGTAATCCAAAAACGTGTCATATCTTCATGTGTTATCGGAATCTCTTTAGCACCTTGTTCGATAAGCTTCTTAAAAAAAGGCACTACCGAACCTCTTGAACCTAAAACATTCCCATAGCGTACAACACTAAATTGTATATCATCTTCTCCGGTCACATTATTAGCCGCAACAAATAGCTTGTCTGAAGCCAATTTAGATGCACCATACAGATTTAATGGTGATGCTGCTTTATCTGTTGAGAGTGCTATAACTTTATGTACTTTATTTGACAGACAGGCATCTATAACGTTTTGTGCACCCATAATATTTGTCTTAATACACTCCATAGGGTTATACTCTGCGATAGGAACATGCTTAAGTGCAGCTGCATGAACAACATAATCTACACCATTCACAGCCTTTTCAAGACGTTTTAAATCTCGCACATCTCCAATAAAATATCGCATACATTTTGCATTAAAATGTTGTGCCATCTCATACTGTTTAAGCTCATCTCTTGAATAGACTACAACACGACTAGGAGTATAACGCTCAAGCAGAGTCTTAACAAACTGCTTACCAAAACTACCTGTACCGCCGGTGATTAAAATACTTTTTCCATTTAACATGATGTATTATATGTTATTTACCATTTAGTTGGGCTTGAATCATACTATTTAAAGATGAAAACTGATTATTCAATCTGTTAATGATTGTATCATACTCAATAAACTGCTTAGTCATAGTATCATAACGTGAGTTTAGCATCTTAAGACTTCTGGTATGATTACTCTCCAAAGAGCTTAATTCATTACTGTAACCATCTTTCATATTACTGATATATCCGCTTGATTTTAGGTAATTATTTAATAAATCATTAAGATTATCGAAAGCCCCATTTGTATATGTTGCCACACCGTTATTATCAACGGTAGTCTCCCCGCTAAAAAATTTCTGTGCTACATCTGGACTCTCATCAAATTTTGAATTAAAATCACTTAGACTAAAGCTCATAGCACCTTTCTCATCCAAAGAGATACCAAACTGCGTAATAGAGTGTCCATCTTGAGTAAAATTTGTAATCACCTTATTTATCTCTCGCCTAATAGCATTTATGGAGTTATCCCCGTTAAATATACCGACCACCCCTTTTTCAGAGTCAGAAGTTGTCATTTTATCTAGCTGGTCAAGTAGTGTATTGTAGCTGTTTTTAAAATTATCTAGCTCATCAGAGACAGCCGATTTGTCTTGCGTAATCGATATATTTGTACTCTTGTTTTCTTGAGAAAGCGTGATGGTGACACCTGAAGATATATCGCTTATCTCATTTGAAGAGCGTGTAAGTTTGATGCCGTTATACTTAAATGTTGCGTCTTTAGAGTCTTGGATAACCGCCTGTCCACCATCAGTTACACTGCTTGAAGCATTAGTATAACTGCCTCCGACAAGATTAGCCACTAAACCGCTGCCGGTACTAATCTGATCGCTTGTGCTAATCGTGCTGTCTTGCGTAGATGCAAGATTTGATAAGACCAGACGATAATCACTAGCACCGTATTTGACTATATCTGCATGAATTTTACTGCTTAATGTGGCATCAGCGTTGATATTATCTGCAAGATTTTGTAAAGTTGTTGTCTCATCGTATGCAAAATCATAATCTCCTCCATCTATACTGACTCTAAAACTGCCTGTACTGTTTGGAGTACCGTTGGTTGCGATAAGAGCATCTTTTGCAGCAAAAGTGGCGGAAGAGACGAGAGAATCACTCTTCAATGCATCACCAAGACCACTGCCATTGTCCGTAACGACAAGATTTTTTGTATCCATAGGTGATTTTGAAGTGATAACTAAGCGATAATCAGAGTTATCATATTTTACAATAGAGGCGTGAACTTTATCACTGATAGTATCATCTTTATTGATTAAGTCTGCCATTTGAGATAGTGTAGTATTTGAATCGTACGCAAATTGATAGGTGCTGTCTCCTATTGTAAGATCCATTGAACCACTCGTTGCGGATGATATTTTAGTTGATGAACTTGAAAAAGAGCCGGATGCAAAATTATCGGTAACGATAGAACTGTCTTTTAATTTTCCACCCAAATCTATGATACTGACAGCTTCATCTAATCCTGTATTTTTAGAGTTAATCACTAAACTGTAATTATTATCATCCACCTGCAAAATAGAGGCGTGTACTCCTGTACCTGCTACCGTATTTATGGATGATTTCAAGCTTTGCAAAGTTGTTTCATTATCATATTTTATAACATAATCTTTACCGCCTATGTTGATATTTAATGTACCATCACCTGTTGCCAATTTATCCGTTGGGTCACTAAAACCCGAAGCTTCTAAAATATTTGTTTTAGCTAAAGATGTATCGCTGATGCTAAATGACTGAACATCTACCCCTTTATCAGCACTAACACTTATCCCCTCGATATTACCGCTAACTGTTCTATTTGCAAATATTGTATCATCTGCCAAAGATGATGCACTAGACTTAAACGAACTCATTAAACTATCTAGCAGGTTAAGAGCATCTGTCTTTTGCTGATTTAGTTTTATCTTTTTCTCTATCGGATCAATTGTCAAAGTTTTATCATTTGCTTTTAGCTTATCGATAATGTCAGACGTCAAAACTCCTGAACCGACACCAAGAGAGTTAATAGTTCCTGCCATGATAAATCCTTTTTTTGCTATTATATGTATTGTATAAGTAAATATCGGTCAAAAAGCCGATAAGTTTAGATTATTGATACAAGGAGTTTACAGTGTGGATAAAAGAGTTTAAGATAGCAGTTATAGAAAATAATATTGAAAATATAAAGACTCTTTTAGAAGAGATTCCAGACTTTGACAACCTTGAAGATATGAAAGAGGCGGCATATCTGCTTCAAGAGGCTGCTACACTATTTGAAAGCTTAAAAGAGAAGACATCCGTATCTATACAATCTATTAAAAACAGTCTATCATTTTTAGAATCTACGCAAAATGCCAAGATTTCAACAATAGATATAATGTCTTAATGTTTTACAATGCCAAATCGCTGAGGTCGAATGGTGTATTCAGTGACTGCAACACCTTTACGCATAGATAGTATATGCTCAACACTATCTGCTATATCATCAGCAATAAGCCCATGAGACGGTTTAAATCTAAGCTCATCAAAAAATGGAGTATCAGTCATATCCGGGTTAATTGTCACTACACTTAGATTACTTTTTCGCAACTCTTCAAAAAGAGAGTTTCCAAAAGCACGTAATCCAGCCTTTGTAGCACTATACAGTGCTGAAAATTTGCTAGAGCGTGTGGACTCTATTGAGCTTATATTTATGATATATCCACCATTACTTTTAAGTTGACGCAAAAGTGCATTACTCAAAAGTATTGGGGCATTTAGGTTTACATGTAACATCTCTTGTATAGTATCCACACTAAGCTCTTCATGTGGTTCAAAACGACCAAAACCGGCTACATTTACTAAAAGAGTTATATCTTTATACTCCTGCTTTAACCTCTTACATGTAAGCACCGTATCATCTGCTTTGCTTAAATCACATCTTATGGGTATGAACTTTTTATTATCCAAAGAAGCTTCATTAATATGACGACTTATTCCTACAACATCATATTTCATCTCAATCAGACGCAAGGCGATAGCTTTTCCTATCCCCGAACTAGCTCCTGTAACTACTGCTGTTGGCATAGTTTTTTCCTTATAAGAGAGTCTATATCTTTCATCTTTTTATTTATAAGTGCATATGCTAGATTTTTATTCAAAGAGTCTGGTTTAAAATAATCTGATACTATCTTAATAAAAAGCAGTTGCTCTATTGTCATATATTTCAAACTTTCACTTAAAATAGCATGAGCTTCCATATCGACCAAAGTCTCTATATATTCTCTTTGAGGCTCTTTAACGCTCAACAGAGCAGATACTTTGTGTGAATGCTCTATTTCTATATTTAACTTAAAACTACTCTCACCGTAGGTAACGTTATCAATAAGCATAAGCTCTCCTATCTTATTCTCCAAGGTAGATGCACATAGACCTATATTTATCAGCACATCCATACTTGTTATAGGGCGGTATCTAAATAATTTTTCCATAGAACTTTGCGTTTTTTCATACCCGATACCACATACTAGCAGTAGTGTCTCATCATTTGAAAATAGATACAAATCCGTATCTTGTACACGTTGTAATTCATAATACCTGATAAGAGGCTTTGCCTCAGAAGCTAATGCAACTATAATATATACCATAACCGACATTTTATTGCAATAAGTCTAATATTTGCATATAAAAAATCATTTTGCTATAATTTCGTCACTAAAGCGTTGAGAGCAATTTTATTGCTTTGAACGCTTCTCTTTAGACCTGTGCAATAGCACTTGGAGACACTGGGTCAGGATGGGAACATAGCAGCCCACCTCTTTGTGTTATGTGCCGCAGGTATCTGGAGAGGAGTACCTACTCTTATCAACAAAAAGCTCAAAAATTTAACTTTTTTATATATTTTAATTAATTAGTGAAAATTTATACTAACTATAAGCACTAATAGTGTAGACTCCTCAATGCAAAAAGAACATGTAGCCAAAAAAAAATTTGGACAGAATTTTTTAAAAGATGATACTGTTTTACATAAAATTATCGAAGCGATGCCCAACAGCGACAGAAAAGTCGTAGAAATTGGACCTGGCTTAGGTGATTTAACTAAATTTTTAGTTGATGTCAAAAGTGTAACTGCTTTTGAGGTCGATACCGATTTATGCAAGTTATTGAGTGACAAATTTAAAGATGAGATCGCTACCAACGCTCTAACTCTTCATTGTGGAGATGTTTTAGAGACTTGGAAGACATCACTTTTAGATGAGGATTACGATTTAGTGGCAAATCTGCCCTATTATATCGCAACAAATATCATCCTAAAAGCCCTCGCAGATCCTCTGTGTCACACAATCCTTGTTATGGTTCAGCGTGAAGTAGCACTTAAGTTTGCTGCTACTGCTGGAGAGAAAAACTTTGGCTCACTCGGGATTATTACGCAGAGTGTGGGAGAGGCTAGTATTGTAGTCACAGTTGCTCCCGAAGCGTTTGAACCCATGCCAAAAGTTGATTCTGCTGTACTGCTCATTTCAAAAACAGCAAATCGAAGTGATGAAGCGTTTGAAGCTATGCTAAAAGTAGCATTTACTCAACCTAGAAAAACATTACTTAAAAATCTCTCTAGCCACTATGATAAAGCAGAAGTCCTAAAAGCTCTTTTAAAGCTGGAACTCTCTGCTAATATTCGACCTCATCAAGTAACTACCTCGGACTATCACCAACTCTATAAAATACTATAAATTAGGAGTTTGGATGGCAGAAGAAACGCCAGTTGCAGCACCGGTTGCTGCACCACAAAACAGAGATACACACTCAAAACCGCAACCTCGTCGAAATAACAATCGACGTCCCAACAATAAGAAACCTCGTACAGAAGGTGAAAAAAGCGAGAATTCTGAGAAAAAACCTCAACAAAATCGTAACCGCAACCAGCAAAATAGAGCAAATTCAAATGCAAAACGCGGAGGATCAAAAAATCGTAGAGGTTCTACTCCGGTAGATAAAAATCTACTCGATTTTGTGAAGAAAAATCAGGAAATTCACAAAAATCGCCTTAATCCTCACTACAAGATAGACCTTGAAGCAAAAGCAAAAATTCGTATCACTCCTCTAGGAGGTTTAGGCGAAATTGGTGGAAATATTACTGTTTTTGAGACAGAAAATGAGGCTATTTTAGTTGATGTAGGGATGAGTTTTCCAGATGAAGAGATGCACGGTGTTGATATTTTAGTACCAGATTTCTCTTATGTCAGAGAGATAAAAAACAAGATAGTTGCTATCATAATTACTCATGCACACGAAGACCACATCGGTGCCGTTCCTTATCTATTTAAAGAGATGCAGTTTCCTATATACGGTACTGCATTACCTCTAGCTATGATAGGAAATAAGTTTGATGAACATCACATAAAAGAGTTTCGCCGATACTTTAATCCCATTGTAAAACGTGAACAGTATAAGATTGGTAATGATTTTGAGATAGAGTGGATGCATATGACTCACTCTATTTTAGACTCTTCATCTTTAGCTATCACTACCGATGCAGGTACGGTAATTCATACGGGTGATTTTAAAATCGATCATACGCCGATAGATGGATATACGGCTGATTTACACCGTTTTGCCCATTATGGAGAAAAAGGTGTTTTATGTCTTTTAAGTGACTCTACAAACTCTTACAATAAAGAGTGGACTCCAAGTGAGTTAGCAGTAGCACCGGCACTGGATCGTGTATTTTCCAAAGCAGAAGGTAGAGTTTTACTCTCTACATTCAGCTCAAACGTACATCGTGTTTACCAAGCCATAATGTATGGAATTAAATATAATCGCAAGGTGTGTGTTATAGGTCGTTCAATGGAGAGAAATCTTGAGATTGCTATGCAGTATGACTATGTACGCTTTCCAAAAGGTATATTTGTAGATGCTGATCAGATAAGTCGTATGAATGATAAAGATGTACTTATTGTTACTACAGGCTCTCAAGGTGAGGGAAATTCTGCACTATTTAGAATGGCGATTGGCGAACATAGACACATAAAGATAAAACCCAATGATTTAGTTATCCTATCATCTCGTGCAATTCCCGGTAACGAAGGTTCGATTTCCGGTATGTTAAATCATCTTCAACGTGCCGGTGCAAATGTATATTCGGAGAGAGATATTCATGTTTCAGGTCACGCAGGAATTGAAGAGCAGAAGCTTATCTTGCGTCTGGTAAATCCTAAATTCTTTTTGCCTGTTCATGGTGAATACAACCATATAGTACGTCACAAAAAAACAGGTATGGAGTGTGGTATTCCAGAACGCAATATTTTACTAATGACCGACGGAGACTGCATAGAAGTTGCACCTAAGTACATGCGTAAAGCTAAAAGCGTTAAAGTTGGTAAAACATATATAGACAATCAAAACAATAATCAGATAGAAGATGATATAGTTATCGATCGTCAAAAGATGGCTAATGACGGTGTTGTTATGATTGTTGCTCAAGTTTCAGAAGCAGACTCAAAACTTATAACTCGACCTCGTGTAACATCTTTTGGTCTTGTTTCAGACAAACAAGACAGAGCTTTTGCAAAAGAGATAGAAGATGTCTTAGAGCAGTTCTTAGTCAATATCAAGTCAAATCATTTAGAAAACCCACGTGCAATGGAAAACGACATCCGACAAGTGGTTCGTAAACATATATATCGCAGACAAAAAAAATACCCTTTCATCGTTCCAAATGTATTTATTATGTAAGTTCAGCACAAAAAAACGCCGACTGCTTGGCGTTTTGCTGAATGAAACCGCAATCACAGGGGTGTAATTCTCACTTAAGTATCATTATGATTGTTATGTAAGTTTTTAGACTATTAACAATCATTTGAGGCTGTTATTTCTCCATAGAACAATTAACTATCACAATCTCTTTAAGAATAATATGAATATTTTTACTAAAAATACAAAAATATGACAAATTGTCATTTTTTTACCTAAAATTCAATAATTAACACTTATTGAGTATGATAGTTAATCATTATTTTTAAGCTTATTGTATATATAATGATGTTGAATAAATAGTTAAACAAATAAAAGGAAGTTAAAAGATTGTGTATGCT
>WFND01000155.1 GCA_015484575.1 Helicobacteraceae bacterium | reverse complement strand
ATCCAGTGGAGCCTATTGTGTTTGATATATCTGTTTGCTTCTCTCGCAAAGTCAGAGTCTGAGCTTATAAGCACCATATCTTTTTTCTCTTTATAGAGTTTCATCATAGAGATA
Source organism: Helicobacteraceae bacterium (assembly GCA_015484575.1). Lineage (GTDB taxonomy): Bacteria > Campylobacterota > Campylobacteria > Campylobacterales > Sulfurimonadaceae > S010-53. The sequence continues at coordinate 5,064 of WFND01000155.1, read as the reverse complement.
ATCTTATCATCAGAGATACCTTTATGCGCATCAAGTATTTTAAACTGCTCCTTTGTGATTTTTCTTCTATTTTTATTTGAGAGGTTTTGGGTGGTGATGATGTAGAGATCTTGTGGGGTATATTTTACTACTCTTTTTATATCATTAAGGCGATTGAATGGTATGTTTTCTACATCCCACAAGAGGACAGAACCTTCTTTAATTGCCTTATTATTCCAAAGAATAGTCTCCTTTATGATAGGTTCTGTTTTTTGTTTAGTGTTGATGAAAGAGAAGAAGTGTGAAAGGTGTGTCTTGATTGCGTACATTGTTTATCTTTAAATTTAGTTGTTTTACAACTCTTGCTTCTCACACATATCTGCATGAAGCATTAAAGAGTCTTTTATAAAGTAACTCTTTTTAAGTATCCAGCCCTCAGCTTTGCTCACGCTATATTGATTGGCAGATGTATAGATACCACCAGCACTCAAACACTTTAGCATATCTCCATCACTAAAATATCGCCTATTATTTTTAGCATCACTGTAAGATGCGTACGCTCCATAAAAAAGTAGTATAAACATAAAACCCAACATGACTATCAAATATGGGGCTTTTTTTCTTATAGGAATCACCACTAGACTTAAAAAGAGTAAAAATCCCAATGCTCCTGTATTAAGAAACTCAAACATTATTGCTCTGCTTGTGCTAAATAGATTGAATGTAGTTTACTCATCTCTATTCTCCTCTTGCAATACAACACATTTACTAAGAGGAATAAGAGTATCTTCTTTATAGGTATTTTCACCTTTTAGCTTCCAGCCATTTTTAGAGTGAACATAGAAGAAGTAATTATCAATACGACACTTTAATCCCTCTTCCTTCATAAAAGCTGTCTTATTATTCTGTAGTGTCTCTTTTTGCTCATTTATGATTAAAAATTCTATTCCTAAAAAATTTATTCCTGCAATTACTATCCAGAAAAGAGCTGAATCAAGCATTTTAAGTATTATCTGCATTATTATGTTTTTCTCCTATTTTTAATTTAGAATATCTTCTCAATGAGACGTTCTAAAAACTCTTTATGTTTTTCATATTTTTTATTGCTGAAGATAATATAGAAACATCCTATCAGTGTTAAAAATATAAGTATCAATGTATAAGCACTTTTCATAATTAAGATATCTATCAGTAAAATCCACATAAACATAAGTATTACATCTGGAGTAAGATATTTATCTATAAATCTCCAGAACTTCTCACTGCTAAATAGATAATACATAAAGAATATATCTATCAAAAAAGCAAAAATGAGTTTTTCTGCGCTTGCATGTCCCACCACTCCATAATACGAGAGTGCTTCATTTATACTCAATGCTACTGTTTCAAGTGACATGTAGTTTAATATCCTTTCATTTTGCTATTACGCGTATAGATCATCTTCTTGTATCTGATTACTGTTTTGTTGTAGGATGGCTCTTGCTATAGAGATATCAACTCTTTGATAATTCTCACTAAAGTAATTTTTCGGTGTTATGCCTATTCGCTCTCCAATACTAAACATAACTTGCTCACTATTTTTTGCTATAAGCTCGATAAGCTCAAAATACTCATCTATAAAATACTTTCCCTTCTCGATGGGACAAAAGATACAATCATACAGCTTCTTTGCATACTTAAGGTCCATCGAAGCATAATCAAAAAGAGCCAAATCCTCATCTTTAAGTGCATTATATATTTCAGAAGGATACTGCTCGCTGATTCCATACTGTAGAAGTTTACTTGCGGTGAGTTCTATCATCTTTTGCATACTTATTGTCTTGTTTTGTTCGATTATCTCTACAAAACTAGCTGTTTTTTGATTGAAATAGATTATCTTCACACACTTACTCCATTTGTAGCTTTGAGAAAATTATATCGATATTTTGTTACGGATGAAAGAAGGAAGAGATAAAATAGCTTCCATATACTCAAACATCACTGTCTCCTCTTCTTGTCAGTTTCTCTTGTAAGATTACATCTATCAGCTCTTATAATCAGATCATCTTTTAAAAAGCTCTCTGCGTTTACTACACTCCAATGTTTCTCTTTAGAGACTAGATAGCTTTGAAGCCCTGCTGCACACTCTAAGGTTACATTTGCATTAAACTCTTTTATATTAGAAGAGATTAGCTTATGGGTGTACCAAGAGGAGTGTATGGGAGATAAAAATATATATCCAAAGAGTACAATGAAGACCCAGCCATATTTCAAAGGTTTTTTATGAGTAATACTTTTTCCATAATATAGAACAAAAACAATTGAGATAATGATAAACATCATAATGGATATCACTACTTCACCACCGTTTATATATTTAAACATTTTATTTTTTCCTTTCTCATCAGATAAATAATCTATACATACTCTCTCTTTTTTATAGTGGCTACCACTATATATATACTTTAGATAGTTTACTGCTACTTTACTTAAGTGACTCTTAATAGCTACCAATATATACTTAGTTTGTTAAGTTAATTACGAGGCTAAGTTATGAATAAATTACAAGAGTTACTTCAAGAGAAATTTCCAGATACGCAGATAGTAAAACTAAAAGATTACACAACTAAGATAGCGGGTATCTCCAAGGTAAGGTATGGAGATAATTGTACAGATAGAAACTATTGTGAAATTTCTTTAAACAATGTAGATGAATATGGTGTTATATATATACCTGATGATTACAAAGAACCTGCTCCAGCCAATAGTACTGCACTTATAAATCAGACACTTTATGAAAATGATTTAATTATTCTTCATCGCGGCAAGATTGGTAAAATGGGAATAATTGGCAGTAATTACAGCAAAAGAGTTGTTGGAAACAACTCTATGATACGCTTACAGTTTACTCATGATAGGAAAAAAGATACTCCTTGGTTTGTGATGCAGTATTTACAACTCCCTTATGTTCAAGAGTATATACATACTTATATACCTTCTTCAGGATCTGCAAGTAGAAAGATATTAAATCCTGAGGTTTTATCTAATCTTCCTATACCTCTGTTTAAAGAGTGTGGTGGTAGATATAGAAAGACGCTTTTAAATAAAAAAGCTTTACGTATTAAGGCTAAAAGTTTAAGTGAGAAGTTTGACTCACTAAGTACTCTGTATTCTCAAGCAGAGGATGAGAGTGTTAGCATGGGTGTTAGTCATGTTAGTGAGTTGGAGAGTGCTTTTAATGATGATAGGTTAGAGCTTGATGAGCTTTGTAAGATTGAAAGCCTTTTTGATAAATATACAGATATGTGAACTACTCCGCATTTACTCCGTATTTAGCGGGGTAGTTCACCACAAATCTCTTTCTGCCCTGCTCTGCTTGTGAAAATTCCCTATCGTTTTGCTAACTTACATTTAGGGCAACCATCTGCACCGTTTGTTCGTGATTGTATCACCTGCTCATAAGAGAGTTTATGTATGGGACATATCCACCACACTTTTATGTTACTCCTTATACCGACTGTATCTGCTTGTATACTTTTGCCATTTTTAAAGCATTTATCTCTATTTTTCTCATGATCCCACTGCTGTGCTATATCTGCTCTTTTGTTGGCGAGGGAGTGTTCGTATGTCATAATCTTTCCCGAGCATCTACCACATCCTTTATTTCCTAGTGCTCTATCGTTAATGCTTTTTTGCCATCTATGAGCATTTTTACATATCCAGTGAACATGAATGTTTGATCCTGCCAAAAAGTTTTCCGGTACTAAAGAGCCGTTTTTTTCATAATCCCACTCTTCGCATAATTTGGGATGCGTCTTTACGATTGAATCTTTGACGAGCGAGAGTCTCATAAGTTCTCTTGTCTCTTCGTTGTCGATAAGATCATCTAGCTTTCTATATGCCTCTATCGCTTCCAAGGTCTCTTCTGAAAGATCTAATGTAATATCAACTACTCTTTCGAGTACTCTATCTATATCTCTTTTATGGAAGTGGTTGTCATCGAAGACTATATCGTTATCGCAGATATGCCCTAGCCTTTTATCTCTAAGTCTGATGACGGTGTACCCTGCCTTGTTTAAAAGAGCATTTTTCTCTCTATCTTTGTTCTCTTTGAATCTATGCCAGTGTCCGCCATCTATTTCGATAACAATCTTTTCGTCTTGTAGCAAGATATCCGCTTCCTGATTGTTATGGTATTTAATCTGAAGTGTCTGCAGTTTAACGCGGTTACTCACATTTTTGAAGATCGTGTAGAGTTGTGCATAGACGTTCTGTTCTATCAAAGAGGTTCCATTATTTTTGCATTTTGGGCAGATGCCTCCTGAGTGAACCTGACTAGATACCATTCTGCAATATTCACCGTGGCCTTTTAAACAGATCCAGTTTGCTTTATAATTCGAACATATCGTAAGATTCTCAAAAACTTTGCTGTTGTTTTCGGAATAGATCTCTTTAAATTGGGGATAATTTTTCTCCAAACTATTCATATCACATGTTTTTTTGCCACTACAGTAGGGGCAGCCATTGTATCGCTCACTTGATTTTCCTACTGAATAAGGGATGGAATCAAAAGAGTATTTACATCTCTTACAGACAAAGTAAAACTTCGTATCGGTTCCATGTGGTACCTCTTCTGGTTTAAGCCTGTTTGTTGAGTGATCCCATATAGCTGCCGCTTTTGGGTATCTCTTTGCTACTGAATCGCTCTTACGACACTCTTTGCATAGTACGGGACGCTCTTTATCTCTTCTTGCATAATCACTTACACGAAAACTTGTTTCTGTATCACAGATGTAACAGTTATAGAGAAACTTCATGTGTGTCTTACTCGCTACTGATTCGGGAGTACAATCATTTTTATCTGACCAACAAGCTGCCTGAAGAGGATATTGTTCTTGTATCGATTTTCTCATATGAAGACCTCTTGTAAAATAACTTCTCTTAACATTCTTACTCCTTATTTTCTTAATTGCTATTAGCAATTAATTTAAATTCAATATAATTAATAAGTTGCGTATCACAATTTATTAAGAAATGATAACTACTTTAAACTTAAAATAAAATAATGCGATTCGCAATTATAATTAATTGATTAGTATTTATAAC
>WFND01000154.1 GCA_015484575.1 Helicobacteraceae bacterium | reverse complement strand
GCAATAATCTCCAAAATAGTTGAAATATATGATATAAATAATAAAATTATCAAATCTGACGCTGAAGGTTGGCTCTAATATTACTACAAAATGAAACTTTTTTTATAAAGTTTCATAAAAAAAGTGTATTTCAATAAATATTTAGCTATAATTCGCTTCTAAATATTGTTGAGAACATTTATCTATACTTTAACTCCTAGAATTTAAATCATGATATGAAAGCTTAATACTCTTACATGTAAAACACTTACATGTAACTATCTTATATGCTTTCTCTTTTTCAGCAGTATTAATTTTATGAAAAAGAGAGCATATGTCTCAAGAAAACAGTACAACACAACAAGCAGTAGAAGATACGACTATTCCTTCAACATTTGACAAGTTTAACCTAAAAAAACCTATTATGCAGGCACTGCATTTTGCAGGGTTTAAAACACCTAGTCCTATTCAAGAGATGGCTATTCCTGTTATTATGGAAGGTCGTGATGTAGTTGGTCAGGCACACACAGGAACAGGTAAAACAGCTGCATTTGGACTGCCTATATTAAATAAAATGGATATAAACGGCGGTGTTCAGGCACTTATCATAACACCTACTCGTGAACTTGCAAATCAGGTAAGCGATGAGATTTTCAAATATGGAAAAAAATTGGGCGTAAGAACCGTAACCGTATATGGCGGTAGTTCATACTCTCGTCAACTAGGTCTAATAGAACGTGGTGCTCAGATAATAGTAGCAACTCCGGGTAGAATGTTAGATATATTAAAGCGAAATATGATTAAAGATTTCACTCCATCTACGGTAATCTTAGATGAAGCCGATGAGATGCTGGATATGGGATTTTTAGATGATATAAATGAGATATTTTCATATCTTCCATCTGAGCGTCAAACACTTCTTTTTTCAGCAACGATGCCAATGCCTATAAAAAAACTTGCAGAGCGTATCTTGGTTAATCCAGAATTTATCTCTATAACAAAAAGTGAAACTACAAATCAAGATATTGCTCAACAGTATTATGTAATCGATGAGAAAGAGCGTGATGATGCAATAATTCGTCTTTTAGACTCAGAAGATACAGATAAAGTAGTTGTATTTTGTCGAACAAAAAGAGAGGTGGATAGACTGTCAAACGTACTCTCTGCCGTCGGTTACAGTGCAAAAGGTCTTCATGGAGATATGGAACAGCGTCAGCGTGAGTCTGTTATACGTGGAGCTAAAACAGATGCCATAGATATTTTAGTAGCAACCGATGTTGCTGCCCGTGGTATCCATATAGATAATATTTCACATGTATTTAACTATCATATCCCATTTGACCCGGAGTCTTATGTTCACCGCATCGGAAGAACAGGACGTGCCGGAAATAAAGGGATGGCAATCACTCTCGTAACACCGCTTGAGTTTAAAGAGCTACAGCGTATCCGTTCAAAAGTTGGAACAACAATGGTACATGCCTATATTCCAAGCAAACATGATGTAAAAAAAGCTCATTTAGATAAATTTATCTCAGATATTGCAAATCAGAAGATATATGATGAAGCACATGAAGTTCTTGAATCTTTGATGCAAGATATGGATCAAGCACAGATAGCATACAAATTAATCTCTATGCTTCTTGATAACCAAACTATCAAAGGACCTACAAATATAGGTATCGCACCACAACGTCTTGAAAAGATATTAGAATCACTAGAACGTAACAAAGGTCGCAACTCTGGTGGCGGCGGTCGTAACAGATATAGAGGAAACCGTAGTCGAAACGGTGGCGGAGGCGGTGGATACCGTGGAAATCGTGATCGTAATGGCGGAGGCGGTCGTAACCGTAGCGGTGGCACAAGACGTGACTAAAGAGGCTTTAGCTTCTTTAGTTAGTTGAAGATTTAGAGATTTCCAAAGCACCATAAACCATAGCTACCGCAAATGCTACAATAGTTATCGTTATAGTTATAGTTGCTAAATTCATTACAACTCCTTTAATTCATCACTCTTGTTGTGTAAAGCTTTTTTGTAAAATATCTACAAAACCTTCAAAATCCGGTAATTTCAAAGTAGCCTCACGTTGCTTGACTCCCCACATAGGTTCTGGAAAATAGCTGTCTTGTTTAAAACGTGCCATAATATGCCAATGCACATGCGGCAACATATTTCCAAATGAGGCGATATTTATTTTTTCCGGCTTATAATACTCTAGCATCACTTTTTCAATAATATCTAAAGCATTCCAGATAGCACTTTTTTCATCTTTAGTACACTCTGAAAACTCTTTGCGTTTGATTGTGGTAAATATTTTAAGCCAAGGAACTTCACTCTCATGAATTTTTATATGAATAAGATTATTTGAATATATTTGCATAAGGGATTATACCCTTACATGTAAGAAAAAAGAAGAGCTACTCTCCCATAAACGGTAAAATAGCACTTCCCCATGTAAGACCGCCGCCAAAAGCATCAAGTAACAGCATATCGCCTTTTTTCAGCTTTCCTGACTCATATATGTCATTTATTGCCATAGGTATCGAAGCACCGGAGGTGTTTCCATATTTTGCAACAGTTAAAACAACCTGTTCATCTCTCATCTTTAGAGCATCACCGACAGCTTTTATGATACGATAGTTTGCCTGATGAGGAATAAAGTGAGTTATCTCATCAGAGTTCATAGAGTTTTTCTCTAAAATCTCTTTAACATCACTTGTAAGAGTACGAACGGCAACTTTAAAGGTCTCATTGCCCTTCATCTGCATACATACTTTATCACTCTCAAGTGCATCATGAGCAGAACCTGTTCCGCCGTTTGGTGTCATCAGCAGATCGGCATAAGAGCCGTCAGAACCGGTATTTACATCAACAATAGCTTCACTTTTATCTTCAGTAGCACTAATAACAGCCGCACCCGCACCATCACCAAATAATATACAGGTACCACGATCGCTATAATCAGTAATAGCACTAAGCTTTTCAGAGCCTACTATCAAGATATTTTTCTTCATACCAGACTCTATAAAAGCTTTTGCAATACCGACAATATAGACAAATCCGGTACACGCTGCAGATATATCAAAAGCCGTAACCTGTGATAGACCTAATTTTGTAGAGATAATAGTAGCGGTTGAGGGCATATTGAAATAATCTGGAGATATTGTCGCACAGATTATCATATCTATATCCTCTTTTTTAACCCCTGAACGCTCTATGGCTATCTTGGCGGCATTTGCACCCATATCGCTTGTTCTCTCATCTTTTGCAGCTATACGACGCTCTTGGATACCCGTACGTTTTGTAATCCACTCATCTGATGTATCAACCATTTTTGATAACTCATCATTACTTAGAATTCTTTCTGGTACATAAGCTCCGATAGAGCGAAATGATGCATATGCCATTACTGTTCCTTGTACTCTTTCAAGTGATTTTCTATATGTTCATTAACACCCGTATCTATATAGCTTATAGCTTGAAAAATTGCATTTTTGATTGCTTTTGAGTTGCTTTTGCCATGCCCGACAATAGCACACCCTTTTATGCCTATAAGCGGAGCACCGCCAAATTCGGCATAATCTACCTCTTTTTTAAGCAGTTTAAAAACCTTACGCATCAAAAGAGCACCGGTAATTGCTACGGGTGAGCGTCTAATATAATCTTTTAAAAAGTAACTGATAGTTGAAGCAACACCCTCAGAAGATTTTAAAACAAGATTACCGATAAAACCATCACACACCACCACATCTACACTTCCGTCAAAGATATTATTGCCCTCAACATTGCCGATGAAGCCGTCAAACGTGCCTAATTTTTTAAAAGTCTCTTTTGTGACTTCATTACCCTTAGACTCCTCTTCTCCATTTGCCAACAGACCGGTTCTAGGATCATCTATACCCAAGACGTCTTTCGCATAATAGTGTCCCATTATTGCAAACTCTACAAGGTTTTCTGATTTACAGTCAGTATTTGCACCAACATCAAGCAGAACTGTTCTCTGTCCATCTTTTGCAGGCATTAAAGTTACCAATGCCGGACGACTGACATGCTTTAAGCGACCTATGCGAAGTGTTGCCAGACTCATTGTAGCACCGCTGTGACCGGCAGAAACAACACCGGCTGCTTCACCGCTGCGTACAAGTTCAATCGCTTTATATATAGAGCTGTCTCTACGCTTTAGTGCATCTGTTGCCGCGTCACTCATATCTATTATGTCACTAGCTTCAACGATAGTGATTAAATTGATGTACTTTTTTGGGATATAGCGAAGGATTTCATCTTTTTTACCTACCAATATAGGTTCAAAAGTCTTTTCTTGAAGAGCTTTAATAGTGCCTTTTACAATTGGTTCGGGACCAAAGTCACCGCCCATTGCATCGATAGCAATTTTTGCCATCGATTATTTATACTCACCTGTCGTAGGGTTAATGTGATGAGGAAGTCTATATGTTCCATCTTGATCTTTAACCGGACGAGCCAGTGAAATTTTGTAATGTGTTCTACGTTTCGCACCACGTGTATGTGATACGCGTCTCTTAGGTACTGCCATGTTATTTCCTTTCTTTAGTTAATTTTGTTTTTTACACTCTTCACAACTGTGATAGTCGCTCTTAAGTGACTCAATCTCTGATGATAAAACTTCATCAATATCTATCATTCCATCAAGGAACTCTACTACATCATAATCTTCATCATGACCGTTAAAAATACCATCAGAGAGTAAAAATTTTAACTCTTCGTTTAGTATTGTATCGAAATTTTCCGCACATATGTCGCAAGGGAGGTTAATAGCTCCCTCAAGATGAGCATCTAACATGATTAAGCCATGCTTAAAATGCTCCAATGTACCTTTGAAAGTTGTCTTATCCTTTAAGAGAGTGAAATCTTGAGGAGTATTTCCAACTTTCCTAAACGGTATCTTCATAAAAGTATATTATTATGAAATTTCACGTTCAGAGAAGAAAAATGCTATTTCGATAGCAGCATTTTCTAGTGAATCACTTCCGTGAACCGCATTGGCATCTATACTCTCTGCAAAATCTGCACGAATTGTACCTGCTTCTGCTTCAGCCGGGTTGGTAGCACCCATCAATGCACGATTTTTTGCCATTGCATCTTCACCTTCAAGTACAGAAACAACAACAGGACCGCTAATCATAAACTCAACAAGGTCATTAAAGAAAGGACGCTCTTTGTGAATAGCATAAAAAGCTTCCGCATCTGCACGAGAAAGTTGTAGTTTTTTTGTTGCAGCGATTTTAAGCCCGTTGCTCTCAAAACGATCAAAAATTTTACCAATAACGCCTTTTGCTACTGCGTCTGGTTTAATGATTGAGAAAGTACGTTCCATGACGACTCCTAATATGTAATTATAAAAAATAGAGTGGCATTATATCTAAAAAAAGTAGTATCTTAAATTAAGTTTGAAATTTTTATGAAAATTTGTAAGCGTAAAGAGAAAAATTGAGTATCAAAGTACCAAAAAATGGTACTTTAAAAACTACTCTACAACCGGTTCGTGACTTGAACGTTGCTCATCTGTAATTTCATCACGGTGTGCCGGTGAATCACCAATCGCATCCCAAGTGATACATCCCTCAGTAGGACATGCAGTTGCACAAGCAGGTTCATCATGATGACCTACACACTCAACACATTTATCACCATAAACATAATAGGTCTCTTCACCTGTTGGATTATCGTCTTCATCTACTATTGCTTCAACCGGACACTCATCAATACAAGCACCACAGTTAATACATGTATCATTAATTAAAACTGCCATGTAATCTCCTGTTAATTTAAATTCGAGAAAACTATAACGCATTTTTTTTAAACGCAAATAAAAATATGGCTTAAATTGCTAAATTTATACTAAGATTGTTACTTTAGAGCATTTGTGAGGGAAAAAAGGTGCAAAGCTTAGATGCACCTTTATCTAAAACTAGAGCTTTAAATATGCCTTTATTTCGTCAATTTTATCTGTTTTTTCCCAAGTAAACTCAGGAAGTTCACGACCAAAATGACCATAAGCGGCAGTTTTTCTATATATAGGACGTAAAAGATCAAGTGTCTCTATTATTCCCTTTGGTGTTAAATCAAAAAGTTCTCTAACACAAGCTTCTATCTTATCTTCGCTAAGTACACCCGTTTCATGCGTATTTACCATGATAGAGACAGGCTCAACAACACCGATAGCGTAGGCAACTTGAATAGTAGCACGCTCACATGCACCAGAGGCAACAAGATTTTTGGCTACATATCTAGCGGCATAAGCAGCAGAGCGATCTACCTTGGTTGGATCTTTTCCACTAAAAGCACCTCCACCGTGAGGACAAGCACCGCCATAAGTATCTACAATGATTTTTCTGCCCGTCAAACCGGCATCACCTTGCGGACCACCGACAACAAAAGAGCCGGTTGGATTGATATGATAGACAATATTGTCACTAAGAAGCTCTTTAGGGATAACTTTTTGTATCACCTCTTGTATAACATCTTGACGAATCTGCTCTTGCGTAATACCTTCGTGATGTTGAGTTGAGACTACAACCGTCTCAACTGAAACAGGTTTATCATCAACATATTTTACACTAACTTGTGCTTTTCCATCAGGACGGAGATATGGGATAATTCCCTCTTTACGTACTTCTGCAAGTCTCTCTGTAAGACGGTGTGAGATATGAATAGGCAGAGGCATAAGCTCAGCCGTCTCTTTACAGGCATAACCAAACATTAAGCCCTGATCACCTGCTCCAATATCTCCACTATCTTGATCAACACCTTGACGAATCTCTGCTGATTGTTCTCCGACACCATTTAACACTGCCGCTGAACGGTGATCAAAACCGTAGGTGGCATCGGTATAACCGATCTCCTTAACTACTTGACGCACAATATCTTGCATTGGCGAATATGCCGTTGTTTTAATCTCTCCTGCAACAACACAAAAACCGTTAGATACCATAGTTTCGCACGCTACTCGTGCATTGGTATCTTTAGCAATAATGTCATCCAAAATAGCATCGCTAATCTGATCAGCCATCTTATCAGGATGCCCTTCTGTTACAGACTCAGAAGTAAATATATACTCTTTTCGAAGAAAGATTTCGCTTTGCGAAAACGCATTAGCTTCTTTTGTCATCGATTTCCTTTATTGTAAAATAGCCAGAAGTATATCTTGTTAATATTAATATAGAGTTATTCTGGAATCTCCCAGAAAAAATTTATCCACTCTTTAGCCTCTTTACATGTAAAGTCGGGTTGTATCAATGCAGTCGGTTTATAAAATAGTGAAGCGGATTTAAATTCTACAAGAGGGTATCTTTTCTTTACATGTAAAAGCAGAGCATCTAATGTTTTGCCACTATCTATAATATCATCAACAATTAAAACACGAGTAGCACCGACAAGGTCTGTAGTGTCTTGAAGTATTAACTCATCTTGGCGTATCTGCTTATCGTAGCTTTTAATCTGAATACTTTGAATATCTCTTATATTTAGATGATACGCAAGTAATTGTGCCGGTATAAGACCGCCACGGGCAATGGCTAAAATAGTATCAGCCTTGAACTCTTGACTCTTTTGTGCCAAAATTTTAATGTCGGTTTGTAGTTCTTCACAGTTATAATCATACATATTGCACTATTATACCAAGCATACTATTGATTTTTAATAATTTTAGTTGTATGATACTTACAATACATTAAGTAGGAGTTTAAATGAGAAAAATTATAACAATGGCGGCACTATCAGCAGCATTAATGGTTGGTATATCTGGTTGTGGTGGTGATACTCCAAAGCCAGAAGATGATTTTAAATGTCGCATAGAGGGTTCTTTAGCTCCGGAGTGGGCGTGTGGCAATGCAACAGTAGAGGGAGCTATAACAGCTGTAGGCTCTGCACCTCTTAGCAAATTGGGGCAAGGCTTTTCTCGTAGAGAAGCTATGGCAAACGGACGCTCAAATTTGGCACAACAGATTCAGACTCTAGTTAAGGACAAAGTAGAGACTTTTACTCGTGCAACCGGTGTCGGCTCTGCTGAAGTGGCAGACAAAGTATCGACTCAAGTATCAAAGCAGGTTGCAAAAGTCACTTTAAAAGGCTCTAAGCAGATTAAGTTTTGGCAACACCCTACAACAAAAGATATTTTTGTTTTAATGAGTGTAGCTGAATCTTCAATGAATGAAGAGGTAAAACGCTCTGTTGCATCAAGTTTTAAAAATGATAACGCTTTATGGCAACAGTTTCAATCTAAAAATGCTTTAGAAGCACTCGATAAAGAGTTCCCTACAAATTAAGCAGATAGGCATAGACCTATCTGCGGCACTTCTTTAAAACTACATAATTTGCTATAATCTGCTTTACATGTAAATAAGGGCATCTCTAAAAACCCTAGTAAGCTTACTAGGGTTTTTAGAGATGCCCATAAGTAAGGTTCATATGAAAAAAATCGCCATAATCGGTAAACCAAATGTTGGAAAAAGCTCTTTTTTTAATCGAATCATAAAAGAGCGTGATGCAATCACTTCAGAACAAGCCGGTACGACTCGTGATATAAAGCAGAGAGTAGTTGAGATATTGGATAAAAAGGCAAAACTTCTTGATACAGGTGGTTTAGATGAGGGAAATGAGCTTTTTGACAAGATAAAAGAGAAATCCCTAAAAGCTGCCTATGAAGCAGATATAGTCTTATATATGGTAGATGGAAAATCTCTTCCCGAAGAGGATGATAAGAAGTTTTTTTATGAGCTTGAATCTCTTGGCAAAGCTGTTGCACTTGTAGTAAACAAGATAGACAACGACAAGATGCAAGAGAAGTTGTGGGAGTATTATGAGTTTGGCACAGATGCTATCTTCGGTATCTCCGTATCACACAATAGAAACGTAAACAGACTTTTAGAGTGGATAAGTCAGCAAATTCCAGATAAACAACAAGACCAAGAAGAGGAGAAAAAGACTCTTGAAGAGAAAGAGAGTTATGAAGATATATTGATAGAGTCGCCATACATACAAGAAGATGAGTTTTTAGAGGATGAGTATGATGATGATTTTTTTGATGATGAAGATGAAGATATGTACTATCCTCACGAAGATGAGCAAGAAGATACTTCGGTATTTGGACCCAATGACCTTATTCGTAACTTTGAACAAGAAGAAGCAAACAGCTTTCGTGTAGCGATTATCGGTCGTGTAAATGTTGGAAAAAGCTCTCTGTTAAATGCTCTGCTAAATGAAGACCGCTCTGTTGTCAGCTCTGTTGCAGGAACAACGATAGACCCCATAGATGAGACAATCACCTACAAAGAGAGAGAGATAACATTTATAGATACGGCAGGTATTCGTAAGCGTGGGAAAATATTAGGTATAGAAAAGTATGCCCTAATGCGAACTGAAAAGATGTTAGAAGATGCGAACATAGCTCTTTTGGTTCTTGATGCTTCAGAACCGTTTTTAGATTTGGATGAGAAAATTGCAGGACTTATCGATCAAAATCGTCTTGCCTGTATGATAGTTTTAAACAAGTGGGATATAACAGATTCGCAAGAGTATCAAAAGATTATACAAAACATTAGAGACCGTTTTAAATTTTTGCACTATGCCCCAATCATAACTATCTCTGCACAGAGCAGATTAAGAGTGCATAAGATTATGGATATGTTAGTGCAGATAAATGAGAACTACTCACAACGAATCTCTACGTCAAGGTTAAATGAAGCTTTAGAGTGGGCCCAAAGAAAACATCACCTGCCTTCAATGCGTGGACAGATGATACGCATATATTATGCAACACAGTACGAGACAAGACCGCCGAGAATAGCTCTGATAATGAACAAACCGAAAGGTCTGCACTTTACATACAGACGTTATCTGACAAATCAACTTCGTGAAGTGTTTAACTTTGAGGGAGTTCCTCTGCTCTTTAGAGCTAAAAAGAGGGGTGAGAGATAAAAGAGCCTGTATAAATATCTAAAGCATTAAATTTACTTTGGTTTGTTTTGAGAAATTATAATATATGTTCTTGTATCTATTAATGCTGTGTCTCTTACGCAATGTCCTAGTTGTTTGCCGTATGTATTCCCATCTGGGACGATGGGAACGAGTTAGAGTTTAAGTTAGGTAATTATTACCAAACTACTTTTCTACCAGCCATAGAAACATTTTGTTCTTCAATTTTTAGTGGACCCCAAAGCATTGTACAAACTGGGTCTGTTGAAACACTACTAGGTTTAATAATTCTTAAATAAGGACCATAAGTAAACGATGTAGTTCCTTCATTAATTGCTGTAGTTGGAGAGCCTCCCCATGTGCTATTTGTATCAACAATCATAGCTTGAACACATGCTACATTATCCGAACCTTTCCATGTGTAACTTGCTTTATTGGCAGCATCTTGAGACCAAGATGATAAATCTAATGCCATCGCATTTACAATAGAAGCTTCTTTTTGTCCTGTGTACCAAGCCGGAACAGCACTAATCATAGTACCAATATCTGTTTTAATTCCTGCAGCTTTAGCGTCATCACGAGTCGCAGCCAATTTTGGAATGGCAACAGCTGCCAAAATACCTAAGATAACGATAACAAAGATCAATTCGATCATAGTAAATCCAGAACGTTTCATAACGTCCCCCTTGTGTTTTAAAATATAGATTACACTAGTAACCTTGAAAAGCAGTTTACACCTAACTTTCTTTAAATATAATTAATAAAATAGATTAATTTATTTTTTCCAAATAAACTTAAAATCAAAATCTATCTTACATTTTGAG
>WFND01000153.1 GCA_015484575.1 Helicobacteraceae bacterium | reverse complement strand
CTTTTATCCTCTGTTTAAAACCTGTATCTGTATGAGTTAAAGCTATGCTGTTAAATATGGGTTTGGCTTCTATTACATGTAAGAGCAGATTATCCGGGTAATCTTTGCTTAAATATTTGGCATTAAAACTACTTTTACTCATACAGCCTTCATCTACGCATATCAGGTGGTTTATCTCTATACGTTTAACGGGAACACCTCCGCTATAAAGCTCTAGCTCTAAAGCATCTGCTTCTTGACGAATATATCCCGTATCGGCAAATTTAATCTGCGGAGTCTTTAATATAACTACTTTTGCCTCACTTTTTTTATACTCTTTAACACTGCATCCATTCATAAATAAAGCAGTCGAAAATACAACACAAAGTATTATTATATATCTCATTATCTCTCTTTTTTGTATTGTATCATTTTTTAAGTTATAATAGCTGAGCAAAAAAATGAGAATAAGATGACACAAGATACAATTAGTGAAATTATCGGTAATACATTTGTAAACTCTAAAATATACTCTGTAGTGCTTGTTGACAAGCATGAACACGTGAAGTATCTTAATGATACATGTAAAGAGATATTTGATATTAAAACAGCAGAAAAATTGTCTCAAATAGTTCCAGATGATATATTAAAAGATTATAAAGAGGCTCTAAGAGAGTTAAACAGCTCCAAAGAACTTCCTGCATTTTTTAACAGATGTCATGAATACACGGTAGTAAAAGAGAGTTCCGAGAAGTTATCGTTAAGGGCTTCTTACCATTTAGCAAAATATACAGATACCCCTTTAATCATAATAATTATGTATAACATAAATGATGAATTGGATTTAAAAGAGGCAAATTATCAGCTTGAACTTTTAGTTCAAAAAAGAACTAAAGAGTTAGAAAGACTTCTATATACCAGTCAAGTGACAGGCCTAAAAAGCAATCAAGCTCTTATTGAAGATATAGGCAAATCCAGTATGCCCACACTTTTTTTAATAGATATAAATGATTATATAAAATATGTAGATATATATGGCTCAGAAGTCAGCAATGAACTTTTAGAGATGTTTTCACAACTTTTAGAAGCTTTTAATGATGAGAAAGGGTATGAACTCTATCATATTCACAATGGTGTATTTTGTATGCTTCATCCTAGTGAATTTATAGATACGCAAAAGTATGAGTCAGACCTTTTTGAATTGATAGAGACCGTTTTGGAAAATCCGCTTTATATACCGAGTATTGATGATACTCTGTTTATAGATATAACCATAGGTATATCTTCTGAAACTCAAAATATACTAAATCACGCTTATGATGCTCTAAGCAATGCAAAGAAAAATAGAAAAAGATATGTATATTATCACCCTTTTCATGATTTAAGCAAAGAGCATAAAAATATTTTAAAAGTAAAAAAAGAGATACAAGAGACCATAGAGTCTGATGGTTTTGTTCCTGTCTATCAAGCCATTGTAAATAGAGATAAAAATATCATAAAGTATGAAGCTCTGATTCGTATGCGTCAAGGTGATAAACTTGTATCACCATTTTATTTTTTAGATATAGCTGCTAAGACAAATCAGTATGAACAGATTTCACAAAAAGCCCTTATACAGTCGATTGAGACCTTTAAAAACAGAGATGAACTTGTATCACTAAACTTTACACAGGCCGATATTAACAATAAAGATCTACTACGCACGATAGAACAGCTGATTAAAAAATATAAGATGTGTCATCGTACCGTATTTGAGATAGTTGAGAGTGATGCTATAGAGGATTATCAGTTTACAAAAGAGTTTGTAGAGCGTTTTCGTTCATTGGGAGTACAGATTGCGATAGATGATTTTGGTAGTGGGTACGCCAACTTTTCTCATATTATGGAACTAGAGCCGGAGTATCTAAAGATAGACGGCTCTTTGATAAAAGATATATCAACCGATAAGAAATCATTGGCAATGGTAAAGTCCATCATACAGTTTGCACAAGAACTTAAAATAAAAACAATAGCTGAATATATAGCCGATGAAACTATTTTCAATACTTTACTAGAACTTGGTGCAGATGAGTTTCAAGGATTTTACTTTTCAACCCCTAAACCTCTACATGAATAGTTCATTTTTACATGTTATCATTCTATTTTAAAAAGGATATTTTATGTTACGTATTTTAACTGTTTTAATCTCTATTTTTGTATCTATTTTTGCAGATACACTCTCACTGACTACACCTATAATGCAGAAAAATCGCTCTGCTTTATCTGATATGATGGTACATATAGACTCTAGTGTATTAAAAAATGCTCAGACAATCTCCGTAGATTTACCTCAAAATATTACGGCATCTTTTGAAAATTCGTCTTTTACTTTTCGTAAAAACGGAGACTTTACATGGTATGGAAAATCTACAAACTCATCAAGTGGTGACTACTCTCTCTTTAGCACAAAAGATGGAAAAACTTATGGTATTATTGTTTATGACGGAGTTAAATACATACTGCAAAACAGCTCTAAAGATAACTACAAGATATTTAAACAGCGTATAAAAGCTAAAAATCATAACGATTTTCTTCAACTACCTAAAATAAAAAGAGAGCATTTAAAGTCCACTTCTTTAAGAGAGAAAAAGTTAAGAAGTTCTTCTTTTAGCACCGTAGATGTACTGGTTTTATACACCAAAGCGTATGCAGATTATTATGGAAGCGGACTTAGTGCAAAAATTCAAGCTAGTATAGATTATGCAAACCAATCTTTGAGCAATAGCGATGTTTTAATGAACTACCGCCTTGTTCATCAAGAGCTGTTTGAAAATGCCGACTCTAATGAGTCAGTAAGCATAAGTGCTGCTTTGCAGCGTATCAGTGCAATAGATGCTTCAAACGGTCAGTTTTTAAACATTAGCGTAAATGCAGATGTTCGTAAGTTAAGAGCCAAATATCATGCTGATTTGGTTACTCTTTTTCGCCTTAACACTTCAGGTGGAACTGTTGGTTTAGGCTGGATTGCTTACAATAATTCAAAAACATATATGCGTGGTACAAGCTTTAATGTCTCTGAATTTGATGATATCACTTTTGCTCATGAGAGCGGTCATAACCTCGGCTGTGGACACTCAAGAGATATTGATAACTGTAATGGAGCTATATTTAGTTATGCCTGTGGTTTTGATAACGGCACAACGGGAACTATAATGAGCTATAACCAAACACCGGTTAGTTACTTTTCAAATCCAAATAAAACCGTAAATGCGACAGTAATAGGAGACAGCAATACAGACTGCTCTCGTGCCATCAATGAGACAAGAGTTTCTATGGAGAATATAAGCAATATAGATGAGTTAAATGAAGCGACAGACAGCTATTCAAACGGTACTATAACCGGTTATCTTAACTCTAATACAGATAGAGACCAATACACAATAGGTCTGGGTGGAAGTACCACCATAGAGATGTCTAGCGAGTACTCAAACATAGCGTTTTACTTAAATCTTTATGATGAAAATGGGTATCTAATCGATAGCTATATGAGTACATCAAAGACGATAACTTTAAATAATGGTACATATAATCTTATTATTTCAAACACAAGTGACGCTAGTGGTTCAACATATAGCGGCACAAAAAATTATACCGTTAACATAACAACCAACTATGTCAAACCTGCTAATATAAATATCACTTCTATAATAAATTATCTTCTATTTTAGCACGTAAAAAATCAACCTGCCTCATAGAGAGAACGGCTTCTGGCATTTAGCATTGTTTTATGACCGGAGAGATATTCATCTACGGCAATAGCACACTCTCTGCCCTCGTAAATAGCCCAAACGACAAGAGATTGTCCTCTACGCATATCACCTGCACTAAATATACCCTCTTGAGATGTAGCATAATTATTTGTTGCGATATTGCTTCTCTCATCAGTCTCTAATGATAACTCTTTTATCACTCCATCTTGCTCCGGTCCTAAAAAGCCCATAGCTAAAAATACATAATCAGCCTTAAGTATAAATTCACTGCCTTGTATCTCTTTAAAGCCTCTGCCTTCCCACTCAATTTTTACACAATTGATACCTGCAACATTGCCGTTTTCATCTTTTATAAAAGATTTTGAGAGGATATTAAAATCCATCTCACACCCCTCTTCTTGTGATGTTGAAAGCTTGAAAATACGTGGATAGTGAGGCCAAGGCATGGATTCTGTACGCTCAAGAGGAGCTTTTGGCATAAGCTCTATCTGTGTAATACAAGCAGCATTTTGGCGAACAGAGTTTCCTACACAGTCACTTCCCGTATCACCACCACCTATCACAACAACATGTTTGTCTGTAACGACTATCTCTCTCTCTTTTGGTATCTCTTCACCTTCAATACGACTATTGCATTGCGATAGAAACTCCATGGCAAAATAGACACCTTTGGCGTCACGATTTTCTATAGGCAGGTCTCTTGGCAGGGATGCACCACCACAAAGAACAACAGCGTCATATCTCTCCTTAAGAGATTTAAGAGAGATGTCCACACCTACGTGAGCCTCTGTGATAAACTCTACTCCCTCTTCACTCATCAGATCAACACGACGCTGAACCACCTTCTGTTTATCTAGTTTAAAGTTGGGAATACCGTAACGAACAAGACCTCCGATACGCTTTTCACGCTCATATACACTCACACTGTGTCCAGCTTTATTTAGCTGATTTGCCACACTCAAACCTGCCGGTCCAGAGCCAACGACAGCCACTTTTTTACCCGTACACGCTTTTGGTATTTGAGGTTTCATCCAACCCTCATCGTATGCTCTTTCTATTATAGAGTACTCTATGCCTTTTATTGTTACGGCATCATCATTCATACCTAATACACAAGCAGTTTCACAGATAGCAGGGCATATTCTACCGGTAAATTCCGGAAAATTATTTGTACTCATAAGTGAGCGAAAAGCGTATTCCCATCTGTCTTTGTATATCTGATCATTAAATTGAGGAATAATATTGCCAAGAGGACAGCCGTAACTGCTATGGCAAAACGGTACACCGCAATCCATACATCTAGCGGCCTGTTCTTCAAGCTCATCTTTGCTTAAGGGTGTTATAAACTCATTAAAATGTTTTATCCTCTCGCTTACGGGAGCCAATGAAAAATTTTTACGTTTGAACTCTTTAAATCCTGTCACTTTTCCCATCTTACACCCCCTTCGCTTTTAGAGCCTGTTCTTGGAGAACCCTCTTATAATCTATCGGCATAACTTTAATAAATAGTTTTTTAGCATCTTGCCAATTTTCAAGAATCTTAACTGCCTCTTTGGAGTCGGTATATTTAACATATCTCTCTATCATGCCTTTTACCTCTGATTCATCTTCTGCTGTCTCTATATGTTCTAAATCAACTAAACCTCTGTTTATACGTTGTGACATCGTCTGATTTTTATCATAAATATATGCAATTCCTCCACTCATTCCAGCGGCAAAGTTTTTACCAATCTCTCCTAGTATCACAACACGACCACCGGTCATATATTCACAACCGTGATCACCTATAGCACTTACAACGACCTTGGCTCCTGAGTTACGTACACAAAAACGCTCTCCTGCAATACCATAGATATACGCTTCCCCGCTTGTTGCACCATAAAAAGATACATTTCCTAAGATGACATTTTTATCAGCCTCATAGGTTGCATCTTTTGGTGGATAGAGTATAAGTTTAGCTCCACACAGCCCTTTGCCAAAGTAGTCATTGGCATCACCTTCTATCTCAAACGTTATTCCACTATTTACAAAAGCGGCAAAACTCTGTCCTGCACTTCCTTTAGCTTTAAAGTAGATAGTATCATCTGTTAAACCTTTCTCACCATATCTGCGTGTAAGCTCGGCAGACAACATTGTTCCTACCGTTCTATTGATATTTCTTAATTTAATATCTGCCTTTATGGCAGTAGCATTTTGTAGAGCAGGTTTTGCCAACTCTATAAGCCTGTTATCAAGAGCTATATCAAGAGCATGGTCTTGTTCTGTAGTTTTATACGCTGTGTCGTCAGAGCGTAAATGTACATGATGAAGCAGTTTATTAAGCTGTAGATGTTTGGCTTTATAGTGTTCAACTCCCTCACGTGATTTTAGTTTGTCTGTACGTCCAACCATCTCATTAATAGTTTTAAATCCAAGCTCTGCCATCACTTCACGCAATTCAGTAGCTATAAACTTAACATAATTTACGATATGTTCAGCCTTGCCTCTGTATTTTGCACGAAGCTCTTTATCTTGAGTTGCTATACCTACGGGACAGGTGTTTAAATGACACTTACGCATCATAACGCAGCCCTCAACAATAAGTGCAGCCGTGGCTATACCCCACTCTTCAGCACCCAAAAGTGTTGCGATGGCTATATCCCGTCCTGTTCTTAGCTGTCCATCCGTCTGAACTACAATACGTGAGCGAAGCCCATTTTTTACAAGAGTCTGATGAGTCTCTGCAAGTCCAAGCTCCCAAGGTAGTCCTGCATGTTTTATAGATGTTTGAGGAGATGCACCTGTTCCGCCGTCAAAGCCGGAGATTAGAACAACATCAGAGTGAGCTTTTGCCACACCCGCAGCGATAGTTCCAACACCGACTTCAGATACAAGCTTGGTATTTATTCGTGCTTTTACATTTGAATTTTTCAAGTCATGTATAAGCTGTTTTAGATCCTCAATCGAATATATATCATGGTGAGGAGGTGGAGAGATAAGCCCTACACCCGGTGTTGAGTGGCGGGTACGACCGATTATCTCATCTACCTTATGACCCGGAAGTTGCCCACCCTCACCGGGTTTTGCACCTTGTGCAAGTTTGATTTGAATCTCTTGTGAATTGACAAGATAGTTTGCAGTTACACCAAAACGTCCCGAGGCAACCTGCTTAATTTTGGAATTTTTATCCGTAGCAAAACGTGAAGAATCTTCTCCACCCTCTCCCGTATTACTTTTTGCACCTATAGAGTTCATTGCGATAGCTAAAGTGGTATGTGCCTCTTCAGAGATAGAGCCATAACTCATAGCACCGGTAGCAAAACGCGTAATAATAGATTCCACAGGCTCAACCTCGTCAATATCTATAGGATTAAAGTGTTTAAAATCCAAAAGTGAGCGAAGTGTTACATAGTCTCCTTGAGGCTCATTTATAAGCTTTGCATATTTTTTATATGTTTCGTAATCATTTCTGCGTGTTGAGTCTTGCAGTAAGAAGATTGTCTCAGGAGTAAAGAGATGATTCTCTCCACGCTGTCTATAGGCGTAATGCCCACCGACAGGCAGGTCATTTGACTCTATAATATCTTTAGGATAAGCGACCAAGTGGCACAGAAGAGTCTCTTGTTCTATGGTATCAATATCTATACCCTCAAGACGTGTCGGAGTCCCTTTAAAATACTTATCTACCAAGTTTTGAGAGAGTCCAACAGCCTCAAATATCTGTGCTCCCGTATATGAGCGAATTGTAGAGATACCCATCTTTGACATTATCTTAAAGATACCTTTACCGATAGCTGTTATATAGTTTTCAACCGCTTTTTCATGAGTAATATCTTCATCTATTAGCTGACGCTTTCTCATATCTTCTATGCTTTCAAATGCAAGATAAGGATTTATAGCATTTGCACCATAACCGATAAGTGTAGCAAAATGGTGAATCTCTCTAGCTTCACCTGTCTCTATAACAAGACCGCAATTAGTTCTAATACCCTCTTTAATTAGATGATGATGAACTGCACTGACTGCCAAAAGTGATGGAATAGCCGCATATTTTGCACTGATACCGCGAGTAGATAGAACAATAACTTCATATCCCTCTCTAACAGCACTGCTTACCTCTTTTACAACAGATTCCAGTGCATGTTTCATCTCTCCTTGTTTTTGTGCATTAAATAAGATACTTACTGTTTTTGCTTTGAAGTTAAACTCATCTATCCCTCTAAGTTTTTCTAACTGCTCGTTTGTCAAGATAGGAGATTTTAATTTTATAAATTTTCTATCTTCATCCACCTCTTGAAAAAGATTTCCTTGAGGTCCTATATAAGATGTTAATGACATAACAGACTCTTCGCGTATAGGGTCAATAGGAGGATTTGTTACTTGAGCAAAAAGTTGATGAAAATAGTTATATAGATTTATAGAAGCGTTTGACAAGACCGAAAGAGCGGCATCATTACCCATAGAACCGGTCGCTTCATAGGCTGTATTTGCCATAGGTGTTAAGATAATTTTTAAATCTTCTTGTGTATATCCAAAACATTTTTGACGTTGCAGTATCGTCTCGTGATTTGGCTGTTTTATCTCACTGTTTAGTGCTAAATCATCAAGATTTATCTTCTGTTTATCTATCCATTGAGCATATGAATGTTTAGTAGATATGCTCTTTTTAATCTCATCATCACTGATAATTCTACCCTCTTGCAAATCTGCTAAAAACATCTTGCCCGGTTGTAATCTTCCTTTTAAAACTATCTCATCTGAAGGGAACTCCAAAGCACCCTGTTCTGATGCCATTATTAAGATATTATCTTTGGTTAAAGAGTAACGTGAAGGGCGTAAGCCGTTTCTATCTAGTGTTGCACCGATATATTTTCCATCAGTAAAAGCGACAGATGCAGGACCATCCCAAGGCTCCATAAAGGTTGCATGATACTCATAAAAAGCTCTACGCTCTTCATCCATCTCCTCATCTCTCCACGCCTCTGGAATCATCATCATCATAACATGAGGCAGAGGACGACCAGCAAGAGTCAGAAGTTCTATAACATTATCCAAAACAGAAGAGTCAGAGCCTTTTGCTTCATTGATAAGATATGGATAGATTTTATCCAACTCATCATCACTAAAAAGTTTTGACTTTAGCATAGATTGACGGGCTCTC
Source organism: Helicobacteraceae bacterium (assembly GCA_015484575.1). Taxonomy (GTDB): domain Bacteria; phylum Campylobacterota; class Campylobacteria; order Campylobacterales; family Sulfurimonadaceae; genus S010-53. The sequence continues at coordinate 7,281 of WFND01000153.1, read as the reverse complement.
ATCCAGTTGATATTTCCACGAAGCGTATTTATCTCTCCATTGTGTGCGATATAGCGAAACGGCTGTGCTAGAGGCCATGAAGGAAAGGTGTTTGTTGAGAAACGGCTATGAACCAAAGCGATAGCAGATTCATAATCATCTTCATTTAAATCGGGAAAATACAGAGGTAGTTGCTCTGTAATAAGCTGACCTTTATAAGAGATGGTTTTATATGACATACAGGGCATATAAAAATAACCCGTTCCACGCACCGGTGAAGCTGTTACTTTAGATTGTGCATATTTACGAATAACAAACAGCTTTCTCTCAAAAGCTTCTACATCTTCAAGCTCTCTGTTTCGTTTTACAATAACTTGATGAACATAAGGCTCAATAGATTTTACACTCTCTCCCAAAGAGTCATTAACAGTTGGGACACGTCTCCAACCAATACACTCCTGCCCAAGCTCTTCAATGCACTCTTCTACTATAGACTTACACTCGGCATAAGCTTCCGGGTCTTTTGGTAAAAAAACCATACCGACTCCATAATCTCCAAATTTTGGAAGTTCAATATCTTGCTCTTTTAAAACTCTGCGTAAAAATCTATCCGGCATCTGAGTTAAGATACCTGCACCGTCACCAGAATTTTTCTCTGCTCCGACAGCTCCGCGGTGTTCTAAATTGATTAGAAGTTCAACTCCTTTTTGAACAATATCATGTGAAGCTTCTCCTTTAAGGTGAGCAACAAAACCGACACCACAGGCATCATGTTCAAATTCTGGATCATACAGACCCTCTTTTTTTGGTAAATATTCAGCTTGCATACTTATCCCTTATAACTATTATTTGCTTATAATATCTAAATTAGAATAAATGTAACGTTATCACAGTTTTATTACATTTGTTGAGAAGATTTAAAATAAATTTATCTTATATAAGTTACTATCGTAACAATTATTAAATCAGGAGAAAATTCATGAACAGACCCTTACTGATATCTTTGGCTACTGCGTCACTACTTTTAAGCAGTTTAAATGCAGATACAATGTACGAACGTTTCCAAGCTATGGAAAAAGAGATGAAAAGTCTTAAAAGCGAGATAGCAACACTAAAAAATGAACAACCTGCTGCTCAAATAGCAGATGAAGAAGATGAAGATAAAGCACAAACAGCTTTAAGTAAAGATGATGATGAAGATGAATCGGTAACAGATTCAGATGATGATGAAAAAGAGTCGGCAGCACAAGCTGATGATGAAGATGATGAAAAAGAGTCGGCAGCACAAGCTGATGATGAAGATGATGAGGATGAAGATGAGCCAAAAGGCGATGCGGCAAAAATAGCCGAGCTTGAGGATACTATTGCAGATATGCAAGAGGATATAGATGATTTAAATACCAGAACTAACGGAAATGCTCTAAAATTTGGTGTAGATTTTAGATCTGCTATTGATAATCTCAACTATAAGATGGCAAATGGCGATAAAGCAGGTAATGATGCTCTTTTAACAAATCGTTTATGGTTAAATATGAACTGGAAAGCAAGTAGCAACTTAAGCTTCACGGGACAGTTAGCATATAACAAAGCATTTGGTTATCGAAGTGGTTTTGGTGGAGCTTATCCGGGATTTGAAACTTTTGATTGGATTACAAATGAAAATGCTTATGATGATACGGTTCGTATTAGAAGTGCCTACTTTTTCTATCGTCAAGATACACTCTTTGGCAGTAAAATTCCTTGGACATTTAGTGTAGGTCGCCGTCCATCTACAAATGGTCATCTCGTAAATTTACGTGATGATGACAAAGCATCATCGCCAATGGCACACAATATAAATGTTGAATTTGACGGTGCAAGTGCCAAAATGGGCTTGGCTGAATTAACCGGTATTGATGGAATGTATCTAAAATTTTGTGCAGGTCGTGGCGGAAGTAATGCAAGTGCAAAATTCTTTACGGTAGATATGCAAAAAGGTACTCCAAATATATCAGCACCATACGCTACAAATAGCAAAGATATTCCAGATATTGATTTAGCCGGTCTTATCTTTGTCCCTTATAATAACGGACAGTATCAGGTAGCTACACAGTACTATTACGCAGCCAACCTTATAGATGCAAATATGAAAAATACTCCTAACGGACCTGTTTTTACGGGTATGGATGATGTCGGTGGTATGCACGCTTTTACTGCAAACTTCAGAGTTGACGGTATAGGTGATGAGATAAGTGATTTTCTTGATGATACGATTGTATTTATGAGTGCTGCTTGGAGTATCACTAACCCTAAAAGCGGTGGACAGGGTATGCTAGGCTCACAAGAGTCTAAAACAGGAAGCTCTTTTTGGATTGGAGCACAGTTTCCATCTCTTATCTCTGATGGAGGACGTTGGGGAGTAGAATATAATCATGGAGATAAATATTGGCGTTCAATAACATATGCCGAAGATACAAATATAGGCTCAAAACTTGCAGCAAGAGGTAGTGCTTATGAGCTATACTTTACAGAACCTCTTCATGAAGATATATTGAGTTTTCAATTACGCTTTACCTATATAGATTATGATTATACCGGAAGTAATGGTTTTTTTGGAAGCTCAACAGGAACACCTGTTGATATTAAAGATTTAAAAGATAGTCCCTATGGAGCTGTTAGTGTAGATACGGCACAAGATATTCGTGCTTATCTGCGTTATAGATTTTAATATTCTTACATGTAAGTTATCTTACATGTAAGGCTTTATCCTTCTCTTTATCCACTCTGCAAATAGCCATATTGATTTTTTTATAGAAACTGCCCATATTTGAGATGGCGAAGATTTTAGATATAATACGCGGTTTGATTTATTTTTAGGGACATAGATGATTTTTGAACATGAGATACCAAGTGGTAGTAAACTGTATTTTGGTGATGTAGCCAAGAAAAAACGCTCTATTGAGCGTATAGCTAGTGATGTTTTGAGTGAAGCGGGTTTTGAAGAGATAGTGACACCACTTTTTTCATATCATCAACATCAGAGTGTATCTGATGAGAGAGAACTTGTACGTGTTAATGATACTGCAAATCATAACATGAGCCTAAGAGCAGACTCCACTATAGATGTTGTACGTATTATAAATAAACGTTTAGGAAGAAATACAACACATAAAAAGTGGTTCTATATTCAACCGGTATATCGCTATCCGTCGATAGAGCAGTATCAAGTCGGTGCAGAGTATATAGATGAGTCAAAAGTCAGTGCTGTATTAAACGAAAGTATGAATATATTTAAAAAACTGGAACTAGAGCCACTTTTGCAAATCTCAAATATAAACATAGCTCATAAAATATCTAAACTTTTAGATATACAATTAGATGCTTTTAGACACATAAATGTAGAACACTTTTTGTCTTATAATATAGAGTGGCTGACAAAACTTGTCTATCTGCACACTTTTGAGCAGATAGATGAGGTTATCGCTATAGTTCCCCAAGAGATAAAAATAGAGTTAGAGAAAATCAAAGAGTTATGCAATGAAATATCATATAAAAATGTGGTAATAGCTCCTATGTATTATGCAAAAATGCTCTATTATGATGAACTCTTTTTTAGGGTTATTCAAGATAATGAGATTTATGCAAGAGGCGGACGTTATAAAAATGATGATGTTACATCGGTAGGTTTTGCAATATATACAGATACGCTTGTAGAAGCACTGAGTTAAGGAAAAAAAGAATGATAAAAGTTAAAGTTCAATGCAGGGAGGCACTAAATGCCCAGACGTAAAGCAGATTTGATAGTAGGAGTCCAGTGGGGCGATGAAGGTAAGGGTAAGATAGTAGATATGTTGGCTCAAAAATATGATATGGTGTGTCGCTCTCAAGGAGGACATAACGCAGGTCATACTATATGGGTTGACGGAGTGCGTTTTGCTCTACACCTCATACCTTCTGGCGTCTTAAATCCTAAAGCTATAAATATCATAGGTAACGGTGTGGTGATTTCACCAGAATCTATAATCAAAGAGATGGAGCAGTTTGATAACCTTGAGGGTCGTCTTTTTATCTCTGATAAAGCACATCTAAATCTTCCTTATCATGCTCAGATTGACCAAGCTCGTGAACGTTTAAAAGGTGATAAAGCCATAGGAACAACAGGTAAAGGAATAGGACCTGCATATTCAGATAAGATTAATCGTATCGGTTTTCGTGCAGGAGAGCTTCTAAATCCTAAAAAATTGTGTAGTCTTATATTAGAATATTTTACACAAAATCGTGCTATTTTTGATGTTTTAGAGATTGAAACACCTGATGAAAAAGAGCTTTTAGATGAGCTTGAATCTTATAGAGAAAAATTGGGTGTTTTTATCACAAATACGACAAATTTACTCTGGAATGCACTAGATAGCGATAAGAAGATTTTGCTAGAAGGTGCTCAAGGCACGATGCTAGATATTGATCACGGAACATACCCTTTTGTGACATCTTCTGCAACTGTTAGTGCCGGTGCATGTACGGGTTTAGGGATAAATCCTAAAGATATAGGCAAGGTTACTGGAATCGTAAAAGCTTACTGTACTCGTGTGGGCAATGGACCTTTTCCTAGTGAAGATTTAGGTGAAGATGGAAAGCGTCTTGGCGAACAAGGTCATGAGTTTGGTACAACAACAGGACGTGCAAGACGTTGTGGCTGGTTTGATGCAGTAGCTTGTAGATATGCCAGTCGTTTAAATGGCTGTGATGAGTTAGCTCTTATGAAATTAGATGTGTTAGACGGTTTTAAAGAGGTCAAAGTCTGCGTAGCTTATGAACTAAATGGTGAGCAGATAGATTATCTTCCTTCTGATTTAGAAAACGTAACTCCGATTTATAAAACTTTCAAAGGCTGGGAAAAGTCAGAAGGTGCTAGAACGTTTCAGGAGTTACCTGCACAGGCACAAGAGTATGTTCGTGTAATTGAAGAGATAACCAAGACTAAAGTCGGTATCATATCAACATCACCAGAGAGAGATGATACTATTATAATGTAGTTGACTAATATGATATACTTACTTAAGATTGCAATATAGGCTGAAGTTATGAAGACACGATTTACTCCATTGGTTAAAATCAAAAAAAATGATCTTGATAAGTGTGAACGTGATCTTTTAAAGGCAAATAGAGATAAAGAAAATGCTTTGTCGGCTCTTAATGAAGCATACTCTCAACTAAAAAAAATATCTATACCTACAGATGGAAAGATATCTGATATGTTGCAAGAGAGAGCAATTTTGCAGATACAAAGAGATATAATCAAGCAAAAACAAGAGTGGCTAGAGTTTGCATCAAATCAGGTTGAGCAATTTAAAAAGGTATTGAATAATTTGGCAATAGAGTATGAAAAGTATAAGTATCTTGAGACACAAGAGATACAACAGATACTACAAAAACGCTCCAAAGAGGAGATGAAGCTCCTAGATGAAAGTGCTTTACACTCTTATATGTATAGGCAGGAAAACAGATGAGATATATTTTAATACTGCTTCTGGTATCTTTACATGTAAATGCCATACAGACAAGTAAAAATCTTTTTGAATGTAGTAAAATTTTTCAAGAGAGAAAAGGTGAATTGCTTGTTGAATTAGAGCGTATAGATGAACAGCGTCAAGCATTGGAATCACTAAAATACGCAACAGATAATCTAATAGCAAAACGTGAGGCTCTAGTCCAACAGCGTGAAGCAAATGTAAGTAAAAAGCTAGATGAGATAAAAGCGAGAGAAGAGTCAATAAAAAAGATGTTACAAGCAGACCAAAAAGCTCTCAATGATATGAAAAATCTTAAGATGGATAAGACATCTCAAACATTTGCAAAGATGAAAGCAGGTTCGGCGGCACAGATTCTAGAAAATATGAAAGTAGAAGAGGCAAGTAAAATAATTATGACTCTAAAGCCAAAAACGGTAAGTAAAATACTCTCCAAAATGGATTCACAAAAGGCCTCTAACATAACTCTACAACTTACCAAAACTTCTAAGTAATATGGGCATAATGTTGAGAAAAAGTTTGTTAAAAAAGCGATGAACTATATGGGCATAGAAGCCCTGTACACAAAGCCTAAAACCACTACAGCCAATAAAGAGGATTATAAATATCCATATCTTCTCAAAGACTTCAGAGATTATACAGGGTGGGTCTCTAAAAATATATGAATTCAAATAACCAAAGAAGACTTCATTTAGCTATTGGGTATAAAACTCCAAATGAAGTTTACTATCAAGTTGATAATAATTTAGATGCAAAAGGAGTAAAACCGTTACCACTGGTATCATAGAGAGGTGAAATTAAAATATTTGATTTACCGGTCTTGATTTTGGGGTGCATTATAGATTGGCATTTCTTGTAATTTTAATCTACTTTACATAAAAAACTAGGTGGTAAGTTTAAATCTTTACCGTAAAAATATGTTGTGTGTACTCGAACTAAAAAACAGTTGTTCTGTTGCCCATAAATCGAATACATTACTAAACCACTTTTATCATTTCTTGATATACTTAAAGTATAAGCAGATAGAACAACTCCATAAGTAATAGGGGATAATCCATGATTTTTTATAACACCTGTGCCATCTTGATAAAATTCATAACTATACAGAGGTTTATTTTGTATTGCAGAGCCATTTTCACCAATATAAGCATCATATAGCACCCAAGATCCGACAACTGCTTGATTTCCAAAATATACATCATTACCATATAAGCCAAGTGGGTTTATAAGTTCTGTTTCACTATATATAAAATCAGGAAGATTACTCAAATCAGACCATATTTTTTCATACGATACACTTGTGTTATTGTTAGAATCATCACTACCACAAGCAGTAAAAAGTATCAATACTGCGGAAGATATTATAATTTTCACTAAATAATTTTTCATAGTCTCAACCTTGCTCGATAGTATATACATCATCACCGGGATCTTTTTTCATTTTACAAAAATAACTAGGTGGAAGATCTGACTCATCCGGATAAAAGCGTGTTGTATGTTTGCGAACTAAAAAACATCCATTTTCTTCTTTATCATAAATAGAAAACATAAGTAAATCTTCAGCATAACCTTTTGAGACAACTAAAGTATAACCAAAAACAATTCCATATGTGAAAGGATTAGGTGTATAGGCATAATAACCACCAGATCTCTGTGAAGTACCTGTGCCATCCTCAAGAAACATATAATCAAAAGAAGAATTTACGCTCATAGAGCCATTTTTATCTGCTGGGTACAGATGCCATACCCCAACAATCTGCTTGTCTCCAAAATATGCACCCTTACCATAAACTCC
>WFND01000152.1 GCA_015484575.1 Helicobacteraceae bacterium | reverse complement strand
TCTTGATTCTTATCTTTTTGCTTATCAGAATCTTTTTTCTGCCTATTTTTATCAGAATTTTTCTGCTTGTCTGAATTTTTTTTATTCTTACTGTTTTTCTTATTTTTATCGCACTTTTTATCGTTTTTCTTGTTCTGCTTTTTCTGCTGTTGCTTCTGTTTTTTTATAGCTTTTTTTACAGCTTCAAGATTTTCACGCGTAGGCTTTTCATCTCTTATTTTAAGAGCTTTTTCATAAGTTTTAACTGCTTTTTCGAGTGATTTCATATCACCCATCTTCGCATATGAATTTCCTAGATTGTGCAGAGTTTTAAACTCTAAATCTTTATCATCTGTATGTATCTGTTCATAACCCACCGCAGCTGCTTTATAATTTCCTTTTTTATAATCTGCATTTGCCAAATCATAATGACTCTTTGCACTATTATGTGAACTTAAATACTTAGCATAAAGCTTTGAGCTGTTATTATAATCTCCGCTTTCATAACTGGTTTTTGCCTTATCTAATAGCTGAAAATCCAAAACACCTGCCTTGGCATCACTTACATGTAAACCTAACAAGATAGCTGCTATTATATGTGGCATAACAAGTTTTTCACGCTTACTCATTGATGAAGTAGCTATCAATAGTATAAACATTGCCAATCCTAACGGATAGTAAAATAGAGCAATATACTGCATAACTTCCTCCTCTTTTAATTCACGTTTTTTTGTCTTTTTCTGTATCTCTTTTAGCATGGCTTTTATATCAGCTGAGCTTGTGACAGACTCTACATAAGCACCGCCTGTTTGAAGTGCTAACTCTTTTATAGAGCTGTTTAATTTAGAGATAATAATATTTCCCTTCTGTTTTATAAAAGAGCCGTCTTTAAGTTTTATAGGTGCACCTTGAGTTGTCCCTATGCCTAAAATAAATACACGTATCCCTTCCTCTTTTGCTTTTGCTATCTCCTCTTTAAAATCTGTTTTATCTCCACCGTCAGTCAGTATCAAAAGATAACGATTGTCATTCTCTTGTAAAGCTCCTTTTGCAGAGTTTAGCAGTCTTAAAAAGTCTGTTCCTTTCTCTGTTATAGAGTCCGTATTTAGCTGTTTTAACAAAAATCTAACCGCTCTGTGATCAAAGCTAAGGGGTGACACAAGATAGGCATCTTTTGCAAATGCCATGACACCTATACGCTCTTGCGGTGAAGCACTTAAAAGATCCAATACTTTCTTCTTGGCAGCTTTTAACCTCGTAGGATAGACATCTTCAGCCAACATAGAGTCTGAAATATCCAGAGCTATCATAATATCTGAACTTTTTGCCTTAACTTTAACCTTGCCGTCTTTAATAGCCGGTTGAGCCAAAGCGATAATTATCAAAACAAACATCACAAAAAATAGAGCATTTCTAGCTTTCATAGTCAGTGTGTTTTTGTGTACTTGTAATTTACGCAAAACATCTTCCGAAAAGAAGGTGTTATAGCCCTGCTCTCCTGTTATAAGAAAAAAGAACAAAACAGCAAGTGCCGGTAACATAAGATATAAAAATTCAGGATGTAAAAATGTCATAACCACCCCTTTTTATTTCTTAGATATACAAAAGCTAAAAGTGATAAAAACCCTAAAAACAGAGGATACATGTAATAATATTTTATATAAGAGTAACTCTCTCTTTGTATCTCCGATTTTTCCAATTTATCAATCTTTTTGTATATCTCTTTTAACTGCTTAGAGCTATACGCTCCAAAAGCAACTCCGCCTGTCTCTTTAGCTATCTTGTTTAAAACTTCTGCGTTAAATTCACCTCTGTTGCCTATGCCTATAGGATAGACTTTGATGCCCTCTTTTTTAGCAAGTTTTATGGCAATATCCAGCGGTATCTTCCCGCCGGGTGTGTTATATCCATCTGTAAGCAAGATAGCAACTTTACTTTTTGCTTTTGAATCTTTCAGTAGATTTACACTCTGTGCCAAAGCCTCATAAAGTGCGGTATATCTACCTGCCATACCGACATATAGCTGTTTTACCACCCTAGATAATATATCTTGGTCATAAGTGAGTGGAGATGCTACAAAGGAGTACTGCCCAAAAACAACCAGCCCAAGATTGTCATGTTCACGTTTTTTTATAAAATCACTGACAATAGTTTTAACAGCTTCAAAACGGCTCTCTCTCGGATTGTCTGGATTAAATCCACCTGTTCTCATAGATTCACTGACATCAAGCACAAGTGCGATGTCATACCCCTGTTGAGGATCAAGCATAATCTCTTCATCTTTAACCGGTGACATAAGAGCTAATATCAACATCACAATACCCATCCATTTCAAGAAGAAAAGAACTTTTGATTGTGACATAGATTGCTTTACAAATTGAGCCACGTGTGGAAAATAGATAGAGCTTAGACGCATCTTACAGAGATTTTCACAAGCTATAAAAAAACCTATAACAAATAAAATTTTAGGAAATTCAAAATATAGTCCATCAAACATCTATCATTCCTAAATATATGTCAAAATGACCTTTTGTCTCACTATCTATCGCATCCACCGACTTTTTATATTTGTACGGTGCTAAACGTGATAGTAAATTTTCATACTTTTCATGATGACGTTCATCATCTTGTGAAAATGTATAGCCATATTTTGTGATGGCATAAGCCGCCTCTTTTGGATTTGAAAAATCTATATTGTGCAGTAATTCACTATGTTTTTTACGTACTGAAAAAGAGTCTCTTTTTTTATAAAATTTCCATATAAAAAATATTATCGCTACGACAACTACTAATGCAACAAACATTAAAGCACTAAAGTAGTAGATAGAGTAATCATCAATCTCTACAAGAGGCTTTATATCATGTAGAGGTATATCTGCTTTGGTGGGCATTGAATTTGATATTGGTAATTTTGGTAATTTTGAAATATCCATCTATCTCCCCTCAAAAAGACGACGAAGCTTTACACTAGCCGTGTCATCTGTATATATTTTTGTAAAACGTATCTGATCTTTTCTAAATTTCTCATACAACTTTCTATCATGAAGTGCAACTTTTTGTGCATAAGCATTTACACTTGAGCGGTTAAAATCACCTTCTAAAACAGCTCCTGATTCTGGGTCACTCAAAGAGCTAAAACCCATAACAGGCGGTTTTTCTTCCAATTTGTCACGTACTATTACCGCTACGACTTCATGTTTTTTTGCCAAAAGACGCAAATCCGGTATCTCAAAAAAATCCCCTATAATAATAAGAAGTGATTTTCTCTTTAGACGTTTATACAGAGTATCTGCCATCATTTTATAGTCAGCTCTTTTATTTAGTGCATCAAACTCTAAAACAGACTCCACATACTTTTGTACGGCAAACATCTTTTTACTAGGTTTATCATTTTTATACATCTTATCGGCAAATATATAGTGCGAAAGAAGATCGCCATTTCTTAAAACTGAAAAACTAAGCAGAGCTACAAGTTCGGCTATAGTCTCTTGTTTGAACTTTTTACTTCCAAAATGTACAGAGCCGTTAAGCATGGAGGCTATAACAACATTTAACTCACGCTCCTCACGAAATATTTTGATATAAGGACGTTGCATTTTGGCTGTAACATTCCAGTCAATATGACGAATATCATCACCATGATTATACTCACGCATCTCAATAAAATCGTAACCTTCTCCCTGAAAGATAGAGGGATTATTACCAACCATCTCAGAGAAGACTTGTCGTCTTGCTTTAACAAGAATTTTCTGTAATTTAGACATTATGGAATCGGAACCGCTTTTAATACATCTTCTATGATGG
>WFND01000151.1 GCA_015484575.1 Helicobacteraceae bacterium | reverse complement strand
ATTATATCTAAACATCATTATAAATAAAATAGTCTTAAATAATTAACTATCATTATCAATAAGTGTTAATTATTGAAAATATATTGTCTAAAAACTTGCATAACAGTTATGATGTTTAATTGAAAGGGGTGAAAATGAGTGTTATTAATAAATTGGAGTGGATTATTTTGCTTAAGTCTTTGCTGATAAGCTCTTAATAATCATAAAAAAGGTAAAATCCAAAAAATAGATTGGGGATATAGATATGAAGATTCGTAAACGTGCATTGACTTTTGAAGATGTGTTATTGGTACCTAGTTACTCTGAGGTTTTACCAAAAGAGGTAGAGTTAGAGAGTAGATTTTCTAAAAATATCACTTTGAAAATTCCTATGGCCTCTGCTGCTATGGATACTGTAACAGAGTATCGTGCCGCAATCGCTATGGCTCGTCTTGGCGGGATTGGCATTATCCATAAAAATATGGATATACAGACACAAGCCAAGATGGTAACAAAGGTAAAAAAATCAGAATCAGGGATTATTATAGACCCTGTGTATGTTCATCCTGATGCTTCTTTGGCTGATGCAGAGGCATTGATGAGCGAATTTAAAATATCTGGTGTTCCCGTTATAGATACTCATAATAAATTGATGGGTATTTTGACAAATCGTGATATGCGTTTTGAGAAAGATATGAATAAACGTGCTATGGAGGTTATGACTCCTATGCCTCTTATTACTGCTAGTAAGGGTATCTCTCTTGATGATGCCGGTGATATTATGCACAAAAACAAGATAGAAAAGCTTCCTATTATAGATGAACAAGGCTATCTTAAAGGTTTAGTAACTATAAAAGACATTAAAAAACGCATAGAGTATCCCCACTCAAATAAAGATGATTTTGGGAGGTTGCGTGTTGGAGCTGCTATCGGTGTCGGTCAGATTGATAGAGCCCGTGCTTTGGTTGATGCTGGTGTGGATGTTCTGGTTTTAGACTCTGCTCACGGTCATTCAAAAGGTATTATAGACTCCGTAAAGGCTATAAAAGCTGAACTAGAAGTAGATATAGTAGCTGGAAATGTTGCAACTTCAGAAGCTGTTGAAGCTCTCATCCAAGCCGGTGCCGACGGTGTTAAAGTTGGAATAGGACCCGGTTCTATCTGCACAACAAGAATAGTTGCCGGTGTTGGAGTACCTCAAATATCTGCTATAGATGAGTGTTCAGAGGTTGGACGTAAGCACGGTGTACCTATTATTGCCGATGGAGGGATAAAGTATTCTGGAGATATTGCTAAAGCTTTAGCTGTTGGAGCTTCATGTGTTATGGCAGGTTCTCTTCTTGCAGGTACGGAAGAGTCACCGGGTGATACGATAAGCTATCAAGGTCGCCAGTACAAACTCTATCGAGGTATGGGCAGTATAGGTGCTATGAATAAAGGTAGTACAGACAGATATTTTCAAGAGGGAACAGCTGCAGACAAGTTAGTTCCTGAGGGAATTGAGGGACGTGTTCCGTTTCGTGGACCGATTGGCGGTATAGTTCATCAGATGATGGGAGGTTTACGCTCATCTATGGGTTATTGCGGTTCTAAAAATATAGAAGATTTTTGGGATAAGGCAGAGTTTGTTGAGATAACAAGTGCAGGATTAAAAGAGTCTCATGTTCATGATGTAATTATCACAGAAGAAGCACCAAATTATCATATATAATGCTTACATGTAAATGCGAGAGATAACTCTGTAAAGGGTAATCTCTGCCTCTTTTAAGGTACGTCCAAAACTTATAACTCCATCTTCATGACCACTCATAACAAATTTTGCATCGCTTAGAGGGTCTGTATCTTCATATATTCTATTGACTTCATCTATCATCTCTTTTGTACCGTAGTCCACATCTTCGGTTTTTAGGTAGCTATTTTTAAGCATAAAGTTCCAGATATATTTTGAGTGTATATGTATAACAGCTTTAATTTCTTCATGAAGATTATAGATAGTTGCATGAGTCAGACTCTCACTGCTTGGCTTTATCATACCGGATGATTTTAGATAAAACTTTCTATCATTATACTCTTGTATATAAGCATAATGCTCACCGTTTAAAGAGCTTAAATCTCCTGTTTGTGTTCCTGTTATGATAAAAGTGCCATCAGAATTTTTTTGACTGATATTTCCATATCCTATGCCGTTAGAGATACCTATAAGCTTTAGAGCATAAAGTCTGCTTCTTACATCTTCTATATCTTTGTATTGGCTTACATGTAAAGGGGAGGTGGGTCTGAAATCAAAGTTATACTTTATAACACCATCTATCATAAAAACATCTTTTCTATAGCATTTTGCGTAGCTTCACATATACCGTTTTCTGTGATAAGCCCACTAATAAGCTCAGCGGGAGTCACATCAAAACCGTAATTAAGAGCAGGAGATTCATGAGGTACTATCTGAATCTCAATAAGTTTTCCCTCATCATCAAGACCTCTTATACGTTTAACTTCATCTTCAGAACGTATCTCAATCTCAATCTCTCTTGTACCATCAACAATATCAAAATCAAAGGTAGAAGCAGGAAGAGCCACATAAAATGCGATATTGTTAGCTTTTGCGGCTAAAGCTTTTAGATATGTGCCTATCTTATTTGCCACATCACCTCTGCGACTTACTCTGTCAGCTCCTGTGATACAGACATCTACAAGACCTTGCTGCATAAGATAACCGCCTGTATTATCGGCAATAACAGTATGTTTTATGCCGCTTTGTGAAAGTTCATAAGCTGTAAGATTTGCACCTTGATTTCTTGGACGTGTCTCATCAACCCATACGTGAACATCAACGCCTCGTCTATGCAACTCATATATAGGAGCTAAAGCACTGCCATAACCTGCTATTGCCAACCAACCTGCATTGCAGTGTGTGAGAATATTTAGACTTTTTAAATCTCTCTCTTGCATGATTTTAATAAAAGCATCTGCACCGAATTTTGCTATACTTTGACTTCTTAAAAGGTCTTCATCACTTATTAAAATCGCCTCTTTTTTCAGAATTTTTGTGCGTTCATTATCTTTACATGTAAGAGCTACTTTTAACATTCTATCTACTGCCCACATAAGATTAACGGCAGTTGGACGAGAAGCTCTTATCATCTGTGCCTCTGTTTTTAGAAGTTCTAAATTTCCATCTACCTCTCTACAGGCAAGATATACACCAAATGCAGCAACATTACCGATAACTCCAGCACCTCTGACAGTCATATTTTGTATCGCTTTAACGGTTTCATCTGTGTTTGAGATAGTTACTATACGCTTTATAAATGGTAGATAACGCTGATCTATAACCTCTAGGTTATCATCTTCATTTAGCCAAAAAGCTCCATACTTAAGACTCATATCGACTCTTTTATAGCGACTGTAAGTTTTTTGATATTGTCTATATCTTCATAATTTAGGAGAAGTTTTTTTGCAACTCTTAGAGTGCTAAGCATGGCTTGTTTACGTACTTTGTCATCTTTGATACCTCTTATCTCTTCAACACCGGCAATACCGAAAACTCTTCTAGCCATCTTAACCCCTGCAAAACCAATACTCTGGGTAAAGATAGTTCTCATAAAAGTCTTTTTATAGTTCATAAGATGTTCATCATCTATAAAAGATTCTCTTATCAAAGCACTCTCTTTTTGTCTGTTCCATAGAGTTAAAAATTTGCTCTGAAACTCTATAAGTATCTTACATGTAACATCTAAAAGATACTCCATATAACTCTCATCATGACTCTGATAGTAGTGTGAAATTGTGACATTTATCATATTTGCTATCAAAGCACCTATATCAAATCCAAATGGACCGATAAAAGCAAATTCCGGGTCTATGATGTAAGTATCTTCGGTATTTACCATTATAGAACCTGTATGTAAGTCACCGTGAAGCAGAGTATCGCTTTGAGTCATAAAGATATATTTTAGTTTTAATACCTGCTGTTTAAATTCCATATCTTCAAATAGCTCTTTAGCTTCATCTTTACATGTAAGCTCTATCTCATTTGTCTCATCTTGCATAAAAGCAGAGGTAAATACAAAATCTTCTGTCAGTTTGCACAGTTGAGTATTTTTATTAAATCTGTCCATTAGAGAGCGTTTTTCACTACTGTTAAGTGCGAGAGATGAGTTGAAAAAGAGTACCTCTGCCAAAAAAGTTGAGATATGATTGGCAAAATCTGGATAGATTCTCTTTTGTATAAGACCTTTTCGCAATATGATATGTCTGTTTAGATTTTGCATAATAACTACGCTCATCTTCTCATCAGCATAATATATATCCGGAACATACTTTGGAGCTAAATTATTATAAAGCTTCAAAGCCCTAATCTCAAAACTCATACGCTCACGTGAGAGAGCAAACCCTTCTCCGGCTATTCGTAGATATGGAACTGCCTGTTTTACAATAAGAGTTTTTGTTTTATCGCTAGTAGAAGTAACTATAAAAACAAAGTTTAAGTTACCGTCACCTATCTCTTGTATATCTAGTGAACTCTCTTTGAAATACTCTTTTATACTCTCTATGGAAAATAAAAATGAGCCTAGATTTTCTGTATCAAGGATGTAATAGCTCATTTATGACTCATCAATAATCTGTAAAATATCTTGACATAAAATAACCCCTTCACCTCGATAAAGAGTATTATTTCTATCTTTATAAATTATCATAGTTGGAAGTTTATGTATATAAAACTTTTGAGCAAGTTCCATAGATTCATCACAATCAATACTTAAGATAGAGATATTTCTGCCCATCTCATCAAGTTCTTCAAGTTCAGTCTCTAGTGCAAAACAGCTATCACAAAACTCAGAGCCAAATTTTAAGATAATGTAATTACCTTTTGAGAACTCTTCTTGTAAAACTTCATAATACTCCTCTTCATCTACCTCTATAATCGCCATTTAATCTCCTTAATAGTTATATGCCACCTTGTAATTAGGGTCATTCTCTTCATAAGTACAGTGTGGACCGGCTAGAGTCAAGATGGCTTTGCAGTCTTTACTTAGATGACGAAGCTGTAAGTTTTTACCGGCTTCTTGATATTTTCTAGTGATAGCATCAATAGCTTCAACACCTGAAGAGTCCATCACTCTTGCCTCTTTAAAATCTATGACAACTTTTAGAGGATCGTTTTTAATATCAAAACACTCTGCAAATGTAGCTGTTGAACCAAAAAAGAGAGGACCGTCAAGATTGTAAATTTTTGTGCCGTCTTTCTCTATATGTGTAGAAGCGTAAATCTTTGCATGTTTCCATGCAAACACAAGTGCAGAGATAATTACACCTGATATTACGGCAATAGCAAGGTCTGAAACAAGTGTTATAATAGTAACGCTAATCATAACAAAAGCATCGCTGCGTGGCATATGTCTTAGGTGTGAAAAACTACTCCATGCGAATGTACCGATACTCACCATAAACATGATACCTATTAAGACACCTACCGGTATATTATTTAAAATATCCGTAAGAGAGATAACCAATATTAGAAGACCTATAGAGGCTATTAAAGAGGAGAGTCTGCCTCGCCCACCAGAGGTGTAGTTGATGATAGACTGTCCAATCATTGCACATCCACCCATCGCACCAAAAGAGCCACAGCAGATATTTCCAACACCTTGAGCGATACACTCTTGATTTGCAGACCCGCGAGTATCACTCATCTCATCGAGTACGGAAAGTGTTAAAAGCGACTCAATAATACCGACTAGACCGACAATAATTCCATAAGGTAAAACTAGCATAAAGCTATCCATATTCCAGATACCTTGAGGAATATGAAAACTTGGCAGCTGAGCTTTAAAAGCTGATAAGTCGGCTAACTCTCCTATAAGCAGAGTATCCATACCGCTAAGATAGACAAACAGTGTAAGCACAACAATAGCGACAAGCCCGGCAGGAATGGCTTTTGAGTATTTTGGAAGCAGATACATAATAGCCATAGTTGTAAAAACAAGAGTGTATATCTGCCAACCTTGCCCATCAAAAAATGCAAATTGTGAAGTTGCGATAACTATCGCCAAACCATTTACAAAGCCGTAAATAGCAGGTTGAGGAACAAGACGAATAAATTTACCCAACTTTAAAAGCCCGACAGAAATCTGAAAAACACCGGCTATCAACGTAGCAAATAAGATGTATTGTAAGATGGCTATAGAGAGTTCATCTGCACTTAAACCTTGTGAGCTTAATGCCTCACCAGCCTTAAGTCCAAGATCTACAAAAACGATAGCAACCGCACCGGTAGCTCCACTTATCATACCCGGTTTACCACCGATAAGTGCAGTTACAAGACCCAGTATAAAAGCCGCATAAAGCCCTACAATAGGACTTACACCTGCGATAAATGAAAAAGCTATGGCTTCAGGAACTAAAGCTACCGCAACGACAAGTCCTGAGAGGATGTCGTTTTTAGCATTAGATGTGAAATTGTATGGTTTTAACAATTAGTTTCCTTGAAGTGAGCTTAGTTGCTCTTGAATAGTCGTTATCTTAGTCTGTGCATCTGCTAAGTCTGCTCTGTTTTTTGCTATAACATCTTCAGGGGCATTTGCTACAAAACGTTCGTTTTTCAGCATTGCACTCAATTTTGCCACCTCTTTTTGCGTCTTCTCTTGCTGTTTTTGTAAACGGTTTATGATAGGTGTTAAATCTATCGAATCGGTAGGGATATATACCTCTACATGCTCTCCTACATCACTGACACTAGATGCAATCTTTTCAGATGTAAATCTGACATCTTCAACTTTAGCTAGACGCTCTATAAAAGATTTTGCCAAAGTTTCATCAATATTTTCAGCTTTTACGTAAGCCAATTCAATCTTCTGATTTGCAATATCTACGATAGCTTTTGCACGTCTGATAGTGACAATAGCATCCATAATAACATCAAAGAGAGCCTCCTCTTTTACTCTGCGTTTCGTTTTATGAGGATATGGCATAACCATGATAGAATCACTCTCTTGAAGAGTTGTTCCGGATAGTTCATGATATAGATGTTCCGTAATAAAAGGCATAAACGGATGAAGAAGTTTCATAGACTCTTTAAATATCGCACCAAGTTCTACAATAGACTCTTTTGAAGCTTTACTAAGCTCAATCCCCCAACCACAAAACTCATTCCATAAGAAGCGATACATGATGGTTGCACCATCATTAAATCTATAAGACTCTATAGCTTCTCGAACTTCTAAAGTGGCTAAATTTAAACGAGACATCATATATTTACCAAGAGGTGTCTGCATACAAAAACCTTTCATATCAGCAAAGGTTGCTTCATTCATCTGAAGAAATTTTGCTGCGTTGAAAAGTTTGTTTGTAAAGTTGCGACTCTGTTCTAATTTGTCTTTGCTAAGTCTAATATCACGACCTTGAGCTGCAAGGATAGCAAGTGTAAAACGCAAGGCATCTGCACTATGCTCTTGAACAATATCAAGAGGGTCTATAACATTACCTTTTGATTTTGACATCTTTTGACCGTTTTCATCACGAACTAATGCGTGAAGATATATATCTTTAAATGGAAGTTCGCCTTTAAACGTCTCTCCCATCATCATCATACGAGCTACCCAGAAAAATAAGATATCAAAACCCGTTATCATTAGACTGTTTGGATAAAATTCACTCAAATCCGTCGGTGTATATTTATCACTCTCCTTGCCGTCATTTCCCCAGCCAAGTGTTGAAAAAGGCCATAGAGCAGATGAGAACCATGTATCTAAAACATCAGGGTCTTGAGTGATATTTTTTGAGGCACATTTTGGACACTGCTTAGGATTGTCTTCGTGTGAAGCCCACTCATGTTCACAATCATCACAATAAAATACAGGAATACGATGTCCCCACCATAACTGGCGAGATATACACCAATCACGAAGTTCACCCATCCAAGAGTTATAGCTGTTTATCCAGTGAGAAGGAAAAAATGTTACCTCTCCGGCATTTGTTTTTTCTATAGATTTTTTGGCTATTTCACTACGAATAAACCACTGTTTTGAGATATACGGCTCTACAATATTGTGACATCTATAACAGTGACCGACTTGATGCAAATGCTCTTGTATCTTCTCTATAAATCCCTCTGCTTCGAGACGCTCTACTATCGCCTTACGAGCCGAGAGTCTCTCTAAACCTTTAAACTCACCGGCATAATCATTTAATATACCTTTCTCATCAAATACAGTGATAAACTCTAAGTCATGGCGTTTTCCAACTTCATAATCGTTAGGGTCGTGTGCAGGAGTCACTTTAACAAGACCGGTTCCAAAATCCATATCAACATGAGAATCGGCAATAATCTCTATCTCTCTATCCGTAAGAGGAAGTTTTACTTTTTTGCCGATTAGATGAGTGTAACGCTTATCATCTGGGTGAACCATAACCGCACTGTCACCAAAATATGTTTCAGGACGTGTAGTAGCTACCGTTATATGTCCGCTACCATCTGCAAAAAAGTAACGCATGTGATAAAAATGCCCCTGCGTCTCTTCGTGTTCTACCTCTATATCGCTTAATGCTCCATCATGAGTACACCAGTTAACCATATAATTACCACGAACTATAATGCCTTGATTGTAAAGATGAACAAATGCCTCTTTTACTGAACTTTTTAAGCCCTCATCCATAGTGAAACGTTCACGTGACCAAGCTGGAGAAACACCCAATTTACGCATCTGACTTACTATCGTTCCACCACTGTGAGCTTTCCACTCCCATACACGCTCAAGAAATTTTTCTCGACCCAACTCCTCTTTTGTAGTTCCCTCTGCAAGAAGCTGTTTTTCCACCACATTTTGTGTAGCAATTCCTGCATGATCGGTACCGGGCTGCCAGAGTGTTTTATAGCCGTCCATACGTTTAAAACGTGTGATAATATCAATAAGAGTATGATTTAGTGCATGACCGATATGTAAACTTCCCGTTACATTTGGAGGTGGTAGCATAATAGAGAAAAACTTCTCTTCTTTTAAGATAGCTTTATTGCCATCAATCTCAAAGTATCCACGCTCTTCCCAGAGTTTGTAATAAGCCGATTCTATAGATTTTGGGTCGTATGTTGTTTTTGACATTAGATGTAACTTTCACAATTAAAATTTTCGTGAATTATAGCCAAAGAGTGCAAAAAAAAGCATAAAGCTACTAAGTGGCACAGTGTAAATCTTATATTGAGATATTTATCAAATTTTATAAAACTTTTAAACTATTTAGTTATCATTTACCAAGGAGTTTGTAGATGAAAAATATATTATTGGCACTTTTATTGATTGCCTCTTTTGCTCAGGCTGAAATTAGAAAAAGTTATTATGAAAATGGGCATATTAAGCATATTCGTCAGTATAAAGATGGAAAATTAAATGGTATAAGCAATACTTTTTATCCTACCGGAGAGGTGAAGATTAGTGCTGAATTTTATAAAGGTATTCTCTGGGGGACAACATATGGATATTATAAAAACACTCGTTTAAAAGCAGAGATACCATTTAGAAACGGTAAGGTACATGGCTTACAAAAAGAGTATTTTCCAAATGGTCAACTTCGTGTAGCACAACATTTTAATATGGGTGTACCTGTCGGAAATAAGCGGGTCTATTTCTGGGATGGAAATATGAAAGCTCGTATCAATTTTAACGACAAAGGTCAGATGGAGGGTACGGCAAAAGAGTATTATGCAAGTGGAATGCAAAAACAGGCAATTACCTTTAGAAGTGGAAAAGTTATCTCAGGTTGGAAATACTCCAAATCCGGAATGCGTAAAAGAATGAGTACGTCTGATTTTAAAAAAATGGGTTTAAAGCTACTTAATGAGTAGTTTATCTCTTATTTTTTTTTCTTGAAGCTTTGGCAAGTTTTGCTCTTTTTTTGGCTTTTGCTTTAGCCAAAGCTAATTTTGAACTCTTTTTTGCATTTATAATCTGTTCATTTTTATCTATATTATTATTTGTTTGAAAGTCTGATTTATGCTGAGTGCTTAAATGAGCCAATTTATAGCCATTTCCTGAATCTACACTAGATGTATTTGCTCTGCTCATGTACTGTTCCTGATTATTAGACTTGTTGCGGAAGTATATTAAAACTATCTATAAAAGTAAAGAGAGGATATATGCCATTTAGATATATTTCTAAATGACATAGAGTTATTACATTGGTTGTAGGCCCATTTTTCGGAAGTCATCACTAGTCATATTTGAACGATTTCCATGTTTGTCGTATAGATAACCTTTAATTGCTTTGCCGCCTAAAAGTTTTACTGAATACTTTAGTGTTCCAGCTTTATAATACTCTTTTGCACTACCTTCCATCTGACCTTTGTCGTTGAAATTGATACGAGCTTTCATATTTCCATCAGGAAAATAGACGCGTTTAGTTCCGGTAGGTAAATCCATTGTGTATCTTTGAGCAGATTTTAATTGTCCGTTTTTGTAGTACTCTTTTTGAACACCGTCAATCTTTCCGTTTACAAATGGTATAACAGCCTTTACTTTACCATTTTCATAATAACCAAAAGTATCACCATACGCTAAGCCATTATAAAATGATGATGTAACTTTTAACTTTCCAGATGGATAATATCCGCGACTAACACCATGAAGTTTGCCGTTTTTATATTGACGTTCGTATTTGATTTTTCCGTTTGCATCGAAAACTTTTTTTACTTCTGCTTGAGCCAGTGTAATACCACCTAACAATAAGGCAACTAATAAGATTTTTTTCATTTTAACTCCTTGTAGCCTAAATAGTAGCAAAAAAAGATTTTATTATAGTTCAAAACTAAACACTTAGTATATTTTCTTATAAAATATCATCTATTTATGCTACAAATATTCACTTATAGTGATATAATCAACTATAAATAACATATATAGACTTATTAGAAATAATAATAATTATAAGATATGCCCATATAATATAAAAAGGTAATTATTGAGTGAAAATTGATTATAAAAGTAAAAATATTGCTGGATATTTGGCGAAGATATTTTTAAACAGTCCTCTTACAATGATTATGATTGTATCAATTTTGATGCTTGGTTTTATCGCTTTACAAATTATGCCGCGTGAAGAAGATCCTCAGATAGAGGTCAGCGGCGGAACTATTATGATTGCGATACCGGGAAGTACACCAAGAGAGATAAATAATGTTGTTGTTAAACCGCTAGAGAGAAAGTTACGTGAGATTAAGGGTGTTGAACACATATATAGTATAGCTATGAATAATGTAGGTATAGTAAATGTTCAATATTTTATAGGTGAAAGAAGAGAAGACTCTAACCTTAAACTTTATGATAAAGTTATGCAAAACATGGACTCTCTGCCAAAAGGTACTATGCAACCAATTGTTAAGCCTTTTGATATAGATATAGATATTCCTGTTGTTACGGTTGCCTTTTATCCAAAAGTTTGCCAAGACTTAAATTCGGTAGAGCTTTATAAAACTATTCGCAACATTCAACAAGATATGAATGCTATTGAAAATGTCTCTAAAACAACATTAAAAGGAGAGAAAAAACCTCAATTTAATGTAATGGTAGATTTAGATAAACTTTCCGGGTATCACATATCACTTGGTCAAGTAGCCAAATCTATTCAAGCTATCTCAACAAATGCACCAGATATTGACACTCCAACAAAAACTAAAAAAATTGTTGTATTTGGAGTAAAAAATGCCATAGAAAATGTAGAAGATTTGCAAGATTTGATTATCGCACAGTATATGGGTTCCCCAATATATTTAAGAAATATAGCAAAGATTGAATATAGCTATGATATACAAAACTATCAAGATGTTTTTATAGCAAGACGTGATTCCGGTTTAAGTACTTTTGATCCGCATGAAGCAAAAAAAATGTTGGAGAGTCACTCCCATGATATTGAAAATACAAAAAATGATGATGAAGAAGATAGTGAGCATGAAGCGTTAGCTCCTTTTCATCCAAAAGCACATCAACAAATTACTTTGACAGTATCAAAACTAAAAGGAACCAACTCTGTTACGATTGCACATGAAGTTATAAAGATGTTACAAAAGTATAAAGAGAGACTTAACGATCAGCATGTCGGTTTTATAGTTACTAGAGATTATGGTAAACGTGCAGATGAAGCTGTAAATGAACTTGTTTTTCACCTTTTAGTAACGATAGGGATAATCTCTCTTATCCTTATTCCGTTTTTAGGCTGGAGAGAGTCTTTGGTAGTCTCCATTGCTGTACCTATGATTTTGGCAGCAACACTTTTTATAGCATTTATGACAGATCAGACTATCAACAGAATCACGCTTTTTGCCTTTTTGCTTAGTATCGGTTTGATTGTTGATGATGCTATTATTGTTATTGAAAATATTCATAGAAGATTACACCTAAAAGAGACGGAGGGGCAAGATTTTGATGTTCTTATTTGTGAAGCAACGGATGAGATTGGACCTTCTACAAATATTGCTACCATCGCTATTATTTTGACTATGGTTCCTATGGCGTTTGTCGGTGGTATGATGGGGCAGTTTATGAAACCTATACCTCTAAATGTTCCTGTCGCACTCGCTGTCTCTTTGATGGTTGCGTATATATTTACACCATATTTAGCAAAAAAACTTATCAAGCATCCGGGAAGTCATTAATCATGTTAGAGAAATTAATATACAATATAATCAGCTCAAAAAAGAAAAAACGAATGGTAGTAGCTATCGTACTACTGTCTCTTATGGGTTCTATTGCTATGATTCCAACAAAATTGGTTCTTGCGAAAATGCTTCCGGGAAAAAGTGCAAATACCTTCACCGTATATATTGATACAGCGACAAACAGCTCTATTGAGCAGACAAAAGAGGTCTCTATGTGCGTTGTAAATGAGTTTAAAAAAGAGTCTGCCGTAACTGATATGGAGATATTTTTAGGTCAAGGAGCTCCACTTGATTATGCAGGTTTGGTTAAAGGGAGTGCGTTTAAACAGATGCAAAATCAAGCAGAAATAGTTATCAATCTAACAGATAAACATGAGAGAGAAGAGCCTTCCTTTAGCATGATACATCGTCTTCGCCATAAAATTCAAAAAGATTGTGGTTGGCTAGTTGCCGGAACATCTATAAAATTTATAGAGATGCCGTCAGGTCCGCCAACTTTGGCAACTTTGGTTGTTAATATCTTTGGTAATAATCATGGACTTATCCGTTACACTGCAGAAAAAGTGGCAAAAGTTATGAAAAAAACTGATGGTTTGGTAGATGTAGATATTATGCAAGATGATTTTTACACACGCTATGAGGTTGTTCCTGATAAAGAGAAGATTATACGTAGTGGTTTGAGTGTAAAACAGGTTAATGATATATTGTATATGGCATTTAAGGGTGTTATAGTAGCTACAAAAAATTCTCGTAATCAACAAGATCAGATTCCTATATTTGTGCGTTTAAGTCAAGAGACTAGAAGTGTTGATGATGACAGTAAAAATGACCTTGTTTGGAAGCTTTCTACTTTAAAACTGATGAATCCACGTGGTATGATGATACCTTTAAAAGAGTTGGTAGAGTTTAAAGCAGTCCCATCTACTCCGGCAATTTTTAGAAAAGATTTACGCAATATGAGTACTATTACAGCTGAGTGTGATCTAGTTTCACAAGTCTATCCTCTGCTTGAAGCAAGAGATAAGATGATAAAAGCATTAAGTGATGAGTTCAATGTCACAAAAGTACCGGGAATGTCAACATATATGTTTGATTTAAATCTTAAGCATAAACAGACGGGAGAAGAGATTTTACTCCGCTTTGATGGAGAGATGAAAGTGAGTCTTGATACTTTTAGAGATTTGGGAGGGGCATTTATTGCCGCTTTAGTCTTAATGTTTTTACTTATGGTGGTATATTATAAATCTTTTGCTTTAAGCGGTATAGTGTTGGCAGGTAGTTTTTTATCAATCATTGGTGTACTAGTCGGTCATTTTATTACAGACCAAGTCGCTCTGTTATTAACGGGAATAAATTTCTTTCTTACCGCAACATCTCTGATAGGATTTATCTCACTTATGGGTATTAGTGCTAGAAGTTCTCTTCTGCTCATAGATTTCAGTCGCTCTCTTATAGCTAGTGGAATTGAGAAAAAACATGCGATAGCAATCGCTACTTCTACACGTGCAAAACCGATTGTTATGACAACTGTTGCTATTATATTAGGTAGTGCTTTATTGGCAACTGACCCTATTTTCGGCGGTTTGGGTATAGCACTGATTTTTGGTTCAATCGCAGCAACTTTGGTATCTCTGTTTTTTGTTCCTGTGCTTATGGATAACACTTCTGCACTCTGTCCTGAAACATCGGTTGATGAATCGGCATGTGTTGGAGGTGGGATTGAGCATATTGATGAAGAAGAGATTGAAAAGATTGCACCTGAGATTGAGGTTGAATAGATAACTTACATGTAAGGTTTTATCCTTACATGTAAGGTTGGTTAATAATTTAACGATAACGTGAACGGTCTTTTATATCAATTTTTAATTTAGCATACATACCGGGATATATCTTGTCATTTCCTTTGAAGAAAGAGACAATAACCTTAAAAGTATGTGCCATTGGATTAGCACTAGGTACTATAGATTTTATAACGCCTTTTGTGCTATAGTTAAGCGATGGTATGCTTACTGTTACATTTTGCCCACGGTCAATATATCTCATGTCTGATTCTGCAATTTCTGCATGAATTTCCAGATGATTTAAATCAACCAAAACCATTGCTAACATACCCGGAACGATTAAATCCCCGACACGAATACGTTTTTCTACTATGATTCCTGAGTTTGGGGCTTTTACCTCAAGATAATCAGATATTGTAGCTACCTGTTTGACTTTTTCTGTTGCATTATCGAGAAGAGTTTGTGCTGAAGCCAAGGAAGCAGATATATTATCTGCCGTAATATCCAAGTTATCCATATCTGCAGAATTTATCATACCTCTACTTTTTAGCAAAAGCTTCTCTCTACGGATTTCACTCATACGACTACGATACATATCCACCATAATCTTTGCCTGTTCTAAAAATAGATCCGCTTGATTTTTTAATATATCAAATTCTGCAGATTCTATCTCAAAGAGAGTATCCTCACGTTCAACTTCATCTCCAATATCAAAATGAATTTTTTTAACATAACCCATATATCTAGCACCAATCATCTTCTGATTATCAGATACAACCGTACCTGTAACCATAAGCTCAAACGCATTAGCAGATGAAAATGCAAGTAATATAGATAGAAATAATCTAATCATAAAACTCCAATATTACCAGTTACGTAATTGAGTATGACATTCCATACATTGAGCAGTTATTTTAGAAAATGCCTGAAGAGCGGCTATAGTGTCACCTTCTAAAAATCTTTCTATAATTATTGCTGCTTTTTTATCAATCTTTTTAGTAATTTTATTGCTCATCTGTACTTTATTATTCATATAGCGTGTCATAGGGTCTTTCTCCTCTTTCTCTTCTAGTGGCGGCTGCACTCTGCGGATTGCGTCAGATAATGTAAGAGCTCCTTGTTGAACCAAATCATTATTGTTATAGAAAAAACCTGTCTGTATCTTACCCATAGCCTCTGCCATAGTCTGCATATCATGAATTCTATCTGCTTTTGTGTACGGTTTAGCTAGAAGAAGTGTTGAAGCTAAAAGTGCCAGTGTTACTATTTTACTCATTATTCTATCCTTAAATGTAAATTTAAATATTTCAGACATAAAAAAATATGTCTTGGTTGTCATCCATTCTACTTTTATATTCTCAAAGTAAGCAAAAAGTAGCATGAAAGATTAAATATTTTTCAAATGTGTTTCATTGAGTAATATAATATTTTTATTATTATCACACTTTTATAATTAAAATGAGAACATTATAAAATCTTATTTTTAATATAGTATTAAAGATTAAAATTATTAATATATCTTTTAGTTTCATCAGGTTATAGTTGTCCTGAATTTTTATACATAGGAGTATATATGATGATAAGAAAAATAGTAATTAGTACAGTGACTGCAACAGTGCTTAGTACATCGGCATTTGCTGGTGATTTTAGTTTTGGTGATATGTTTTCAGATATGAAAGACAGTATGACTTCTATGAGTCATGATGCTAGAGATACTGCTGATTCAATGAAAGACGGTGGTGTCGAGTTGGGTAAAAGTGCAGAACGCACAGTTACAAATGTTAGTGATGATGCACGTGAGACGGCTATCAAAGCATCTGATGACATGAAAACAAGTGAGATTGCTACTGTTCAAAGCGGTGAAAACACAACTACAAGTTTAAGTCGTGATGTTCGTGACAGTACTATAGAGTTAGCAGAAGACTCAAAAGATACAGCATTAAATACAACTCGTGATATGAAAGATTCTACAACGATTGCGTCAAAAGATTTTAAAGATAGCGTAGTTGAAGTTTCTGATGATGCAAGAGAGTCAACAAAAACTGTATCAAATGATCTTCGTGACACAACAAATACAACAACAAACAATCTGACAGATTCTACGAAGACAATTTCAAATGACCTTCGTGATACAACAAACACGACTACAAACAATATAACTGATTCTACAAAAACAGTTTCAAGTGATCTTCGTGATTCAACAAACAACACTACAAATAATATGACTGATTCTACGAAAACTATCTCTAATGATCTTCGTAATTCGGCAAATACTACTACAAATAATCTAACAGATTCTACGAAAACTATCTCAAATGATCTTCGTGACTCTACAGATAAAGTCTCTAGTAATGCAACTGATTCTACAAGAACATTATCAAATGATCTTCGTGATTCTACAAAAACAGTATCAAATGATCTTCGTGATTCAACTGATAGCGTATCTGATAATATTAATGATTCTACAAAAACTGTATCAAATAATCTTCGCGATTCAACAGATACAATTTCAGACAATCTTAATGATTCAACAAAAACAGTATCAAATGACCTTCGTGATTCAACAGATAGTGTAGCAGACAATGCAAATGATTCAACAAAAACTATCTCAAATGACCTTCGTGACTCAACTGACACTGTAGCAGATAATGCAAATGATTCAACGAAAACTATCTCAAATGACCTTCGTGACTCAACTGACACTGTTGCGGACAATGCAAATGATTCTACAAAGACAGTATCAAATGACCTTCGTGACTCAACTGACAGCGTAGCAGACAATGCAAATGATTCAACGAAAACGGTATCAAATGACCTTCGTGACTCAACTGACAGCGTAGCGGACAATGCAAATGACTCTACAAAGACAGTATCAAATGACTTACGTGATTCAACAGACAGTATAGCTGATAATGCAAATGACTCTACAACTTCAATCTCTGATAATGTAAACAGTCATACTCTTTCTGATAGTGAGTATCAAGAGTATTTAAAATTTAAAGCTTCAAAAAAATAGATATTTCTTTGCCTTTTGGCAAAGAATATAACTTCTACCATTTAACATAAAACAATAATCCTAATCACTCTTACATCTTATGCCATTCTTAAAAGTTTCATCTAGTAACTTCTTTAAATAAAAATTATAAGATATTGACATATCTCAACCATTAATTTTGCTTTATTTAGGTAAACTTAAGCCGTATAGTTAAAATAGTAGATCTATTTTATGCTAAATCAAAGGAGATAATTATGGCGATGGAAAGAAGAGATTTTCTAAAATCTGCTGCCGCGGCTTCAGCCGCTAGTGCAATTGGAATGGCAATTCCAAGTGAAGTACAAGCGTCTGCTGCTTCGGCCGAAACTGGTTGGCGTTGGGATAAAGCAGCGTGCCGCTTCTGTGGTACTGGTTGTGGAATCATGATGGCAACAAAAAATGGACGTATCGTTGCGGTTAAGGGTGATCCTGCGGCACCTGTTAATCGTGGTCTAAACTGTATTAAAGGTTATTTTAATGCAAAAATTATGTATGGTGCTGACCGTTTAACTCAACCACTTTTACGTATGGATGCAAAAGGTAACTTTGATAAACATGGTAAATTTGCACCTATATCTTGGAAAAGAGCTTTTGATGAGATGGAAAAAAACATCAGAAAAACTTTAAAAGAGAAAGGTCCTGAAGGCGTAGCGGTATTTGCATCCGGTCAATATACTATTATGGAAGGTTATGCAGCTCAAAAAATGATGAAAGCTGGATTTCGCTCAAATGCGATAGATCCAAATGCTCGTCACTGTATGGCTTCTGCTGTTGTTGGTTTTTATCAAACATTTGGTATTGATGAGCCATCTGGCTGTTATGATGATATTGAATTAACAGATACAGTAGTATCTTGGGGTTCAAACATGGCAGAGATGCACCCGATTCTTTGGTCTCGTGTAACTGATAGAAAACTTAGCGATCCAGATCGTGTAAAAGTTATCAATATGTCAACTTACCGTCATCGTACTTCAGATTTAGCTGATATTGAGATTATTTTCTCACCAAATACTGACCTTGCTATGTGGAACTATATCGCTCGTGAAATTGTATATAACAATCCTGATGCAATTGACTGGGACTTCTTGAAGAAAAATATCGTATTTGCCGCTAGTCCTGTAAATATGGGTTATGGTATGAGAAGAGCCGGTGAAAAATCAATTACACCTGTAAGAGCTGACGGTAGTGCTGGTAAATACTCTGCAAAAGAGATGGAGACTATCAATCATGAGATGAAACATGTTGTCTCTGCAAAAGAGGCACCTGCTCTTAAAGCGTATGGCTATAAAGAGGGTGATGTTATGGTTAATAAGCCGGCTGGCTTAAAGCACTGGGAGATCTCTTTTGAAGAGTACAAAAAATTCCTTGAGCCATATACACTTGATTATGTAGCAAAAATTGCTAAAGGTGACCCAGATGAGTCAATTGAAAGTTTTAGAGATAAACTTCAAACTTTAGCAAACCTTTATATTGAAAAAGGTCGTAAAGTTGTATCTTTCTGGACTATGGGTATGAACCAACATACACGTGGTACTTGGGTAAATACACTTTCATACAATGTTCACTTT
>WFND01000150.1 GCA_015484575.1 Helicobacteraceae bacterium | reverse complement strand
GCTATCTCGTATGTGACAAACTCTTTTAACTCAACAATACGTCTCTCTTCATCTTTTATATTGTCTAACTCTTTTTTTGCTCTGCTGTAAGCTTCAAAAAGCTCCCTGTGTATAGTTAAAGTGTCTCTATATTTACTGCTCTGTTTTAGTGCAAATTTATCAACCAATTCAATCAATTTGTCATTTTCAAAATCACTAAAATCTTTAAGTGATAGATGTTTTAGATATTTTTTGCTTATCTCACTTATAGCACGTTTAGAGAGGGCTTGAGAATTTATAAAGTATCGATTTTTCTCTTTTTTAACCTGTCTTAATACATTTGTCTCATCATTTAAAATGCCGTACTTATCTTCATCAATACGCCAAGAGACACTAAGTTCACCTAAACTCGCCTTGGCCTCATCTAAACCCATAACAGACAATATAGACTGCATTAAAATAGATTTTCCGCTTCCACTAGCACCCGTAAAAACATTCAGACCTGAATGAAACTCTAGCTCAATCTCTTTAAAGCTAAGCAGATCTTTTGCATAAAAACGCTCAAGCATTAATCACCCCAACCCAATTTCTCTTTTAGTACATCAAAATAGTTATAACTCTCTTTATGAACTAGATAAGCTTCCTCTTTGGCTAATTTTATCGTGATAGTATCTCCTACGCTAAAAGCGTGTGTATCTTGTCCATCAACAATAGCAAGGGCATTCTCCTCTAAAGTACACACTTCCATCTCAAAATGTCTAGGTAAAACAACCGGTCTTTGAGTTAAAGAGTGTGGGCTTATAGGTGTCAAAACAAATACTTTTGTAAATGGAAATACGACAGGTCCACCGGCAGAGAGATTGTAAGCAGTAGAGCCTGTTGGTGTTGAGATGATGACACCGTCTCCAAAGTAGGTGTTAAAAGCACGACCATCAACACGCATCTCTAAATGAATCATCTTTGAGATAGATGGTCTAGAGAGGACTATGTCGTTAAATGCTATAACACGAGTTGAGCCTTTTTTTGTTGTGATATGAGCCTCTAGCATGGCACGAGCATCAATATTGTATTTACCCGATATTAATTTTGGTATAAACTCATCCAAATCAGAGATATTTAAATCAGCCAAAAAACCGAGTTTTCCGGCATGTACACCTAAAATAGGCATCTTATATGCAAAAGAGCGTCTAACTACAGACAGAAGTGTTCCATCTCCTCCTACACTGATTAAAAGATTGCAACTTTCGCATAAATCCTCAAAACTCTCTCCCTTAATGGCTATCATATTTGCACTTATGTCATCTATGGAAACCTCTATATCGTATCCATTAAACAGCTTTTTAATATGCTCAAACATCTCCTTTAATTCAGGAGTAGAAGGTCGCAGAATAACACCTATTTTTTTAATATTATTTAATTTCAATAGCAAATTCCATATTTTTAAGTTCTGTATTATAGCTAAAATTTTACTTGTAAGCATTCCTTAGATATAATCGCGAAAATATTTAATTTAGAGGACTCTATATTGAGAAGTCATTACTGTACACAGTTAAGTGAAACCAATGTTGGTGAAGAGGTCGTTTTATGTGGTTGGGCAAACAGCTATCGCGACCATGGTGGTATTATCTTTATTGATTTACGTGATAAAAGTGGATTAATTCAGCTTGTTAATGATCCTGCTGATAGCATAGAAGCACATAAAGTAGCTAACGAAGTTCGTGATGAATTTGTACTTATTGCAAAAGGTAAGATACGTCATCGTGGTGAAGGATTGGTAAATCCACGTCTTAAAACCGGTGCTATTGAAGTTGTTGTTAGTGAACTTATTATAGAAAATCGCAGCGCTCCTATGCCTTTTGTTATCGGTGACCCTCTTGTAGGTGAAGAGACTAAGCTGAAATATAGATATCTTGATTTACGCTCTAGCAGTTCGTATGATATATTTAAGATACGTTCAAAAGCTTCTGTGGCTACTCGAAATGTATTGGATAGATTGGGCTTTTTAGAGGTAGAGACTCCGATATTGACAAAATCAACTCCTGAAGGGGCTAGAGATTATCTTGTGCCTAGTCGTGTACATGATGGAGAGTTTTATGCACTTCCTCAATCTCCACAACTATTTAAACAGCTCTTAATGGTTGGTGGGTTTGATAGATATTTTCAGATGGCAAAATGTTTTCGTGATGAAGATTTAAGAGCCGATAGACAGCCTGAATTTACACAGATAGATGTTGAGATGAGCTTCTGTACTCAAGATGATGTTATTGAAGTTGCCGAAGAGCTTATTCAAGGTATCTTTGAATCTGCAGGACATAAAGTATCCATACCGTTTAATCGCATGAGCTACTCTGATGCCATGGAGGGTTATGGTAGCGACAAGCCGGACTTAAGATATGATCTTAAGATGGTGGATGTCATAGATATATTTGAGCGTTGTGACAATGAGATATTTACAAAAATTGCACAAAATCCAAAGATGAATCGTATCAAAGCACTACGTGTTCCAAAAGCAGACACAATCTTCTCAAAACGTGAGATGAAATCATTTGAGACTTTTGTACGTCAATTTGGTGCTCACGGACTCGGATATTTTCAGATGAAAGAGGATGGACTAAAAGGTCCGCTTAGTAAATTTTTCACTGAAGAAGATATATCTCTTATTATAGAGCGTACAGAGCTTGAAGTCGGTGATGTTGTATTTTTTGGAGCCGGTGAGAAGAAGACTGTTTGGGACTATATGGGACGTTTTAGAATCTTTATAGCTGAACATGAGAAGATGAATCTTATAGATAAAAATGCTTTTGAATTTGTATGGGTTGTTGATTTTCCTATGTTTGAGATAGAAGACGGACGTGTAAAAGCACTGCACCACCCTTTTACTCAACCAAAAGATTTAAATCACGAGCATGTAGAAGATATTGAATCTATCGCTTACGATATAGTATTAAACGGTACTGAGCTTGGTGGCGGGTCTATCCGTATCCATAAAGAAGATGTGCAGTCTGAAATATTTAAACTTTTAGGCATAGATGAAGAGGAGGCACAGGAAAAATTTGGCTTCTTGCTTGATGCTTTAAAATTTGGAGCACCTCCACACGGTGGTTTTGCTATAGGATTTGACCGTCTTATTATGCTTTTGACAAACAGAGATAGTATTCGTGATGTTATAGCTTTCCCTAAAACGCAAAAAGCCTCTTGTATCTTGACACAAGCACCTAGTGAAGTGGATAATACGCAACTTCGTGATCTACATATTCGTCTTCGTGAAAATAAAAAAGAGAAAAAATCGTAATGAGTAAAAAACTCTTTTTAATTATTGGAGCTCCCGGCTCTGGTAAAACCACTGATGCGGAGCTTATAGCTGCAGATAATCCCGAGAGTATTACACACTACTCAACAGGTGATATGTTGCGTGCGGAAGTCTCTAGTGCAAGTGAAAGAGGAGAAATTATCGACTCATTTATCTCAAAAGGAAATATAGTACCCATTGAGATAGTTATCGAAACTATAATAAACGCTATCAAATCTGCTCCTACATCCAATGTTATATTGGACGGCTATCCTAGAAGTATAGAGCAGATGGTAGAATTAGATAGGTATCTAAAGAGTGAAACAGATATAAAACTCTTACATGTAATAGAGATTAAAGTCAGTGAAGAAGTAGCAAGGGAGCGTGTTTTAGGACGCGCTCGTGGTGCTGATGATGATGTTAAGGTATTTGAAAATCGTATGAGAGTTTATAGTGAGCCTCTAGCAGATATTCAAACATTTTATAATGAAAAAAATATTTTACATAAGATAGACGGTGAAAGAAGCGTTGAAGAGATAGTAGATGAGATGCAGAGATTTATCACATCAAAAATATAACAATTAAGGCTTAAAAATGAATATAATTTTATTGGGAGCACCCGGTGCAGGAAAAGGAACACAAGCTCAATTTCTTACAAAAAAGTTCAATATCCCTCAAATCTCGACAGGAGATATGTTACGAGCTGCAATTAAAGAGGGCAGTACTTTGGGAAAACTTGCCAAAGAGGCTATGGATAGCGGAAATTTAGTAACTGATGAGATTATCATAGGTCTTGTGAAAGAGCGAATTGCACAAGATGATTGTAAAAACGGTTTCTTATTTGACGGATTTCCTCGCACCATAGTCCAAGCTGATGCAGTTAAAGATGCCGGTATTAAAATTGATGCTGTTATTGAGATTGATGTTGCTGATGAAGAGATAATAAAAAGAATGTCAGGTCGTCGTGCTCATCTAGCATCAGGAAGAACTTACCATACTATCTTCAACCCTCCTAAAGTAGAAGGCAGAGACGATATAACAGGCGAGGAGTTAGTACAACGTGCAGATGATACAGAAGATGTCGTAAAAGATCGCCTAAGCGTTTATCATCAGCAGACTAAACCTCTTATAGATTATTATAAAGCACTTTCACAAAAAGATAAATCATTAAAATACATATGTGTTGACGGCACACAAGACATTAATATTGTCCAAGAAAATATCACCTCTTCATTATAGAAGAAAACGTTTATATATTTCTCTCCAATGATTTGCAATACTCCAATCAGCTATATCATTTTGGGATAATATATAAAGGACACTTCCCTTTTAAATACAACTCCACTTGTCTAAACGGCACTTTTGCATATTATTTCGTAGTGTTATAGCTTTAGAGAATAGGTCTGGTTTACTTAACGTACTCAACAGCTCTTCACTCTTATCAAATTTATAACTCTTATAATAGACAAAAGCCATTGCGTAGCGTATATCTTCTATATCCATTAAACCACTTCTTTTTAGTGATGTATGCATCGCCATAGCCATATCATACTCTTTAAACTCTATATATATCGCTAAACGCTGTTTTAATTTCTCTTTTTGCTCAAGAACTTGTGAGTTTAGATAGAGTGCATGAATAAATGCTTTAGCTCTACGATATAGTTCTGATGACTCTTTTGTATATTTATGCTCATAATAACTGGCATTTTCAAATAGATTTGCAGCTGTATAAATATCTCCTTCATTGACATAAAGATGAGCTAACAAAATTGTAAGTTTAACATCAGATGCAAAGATAAGCCTACCGCGTTCAAGCATTTTAATGGCTTTTGTATTTTCATTGCTTTTGCTTAAAGCTGTCGCAAATGCTAAATATGTCTGAGAATCTACATCTTTTGTACTTTTTAAATAAAGTTTTGATGCCTCAAGTGCTTCTTGAAATAGTGACAGTTGTACTAGATAAAAGAACTTCTGCTTTATAAAAGAGCTTTTATTATTGAAACGTTTATAACCTTTGTCAAGAGTTATTATGGCTTTATTATACTCTTTTAACTGCCAATATGCCTCTGCACGAAACGCTACAAGATTTGATTTGCTAGATGCCAACTCTCCTGCATTATCGAGTGCTTTTATGGTACGTCTATAATCTTTCATCTTAAAACTGGCATCTGCTATATATAGATATACTTTTTTATCGGTTTTAGGATATTTTAAAGCTTTATCAAAATAATCTACTGCACTCTTATAATCTTGCAATTTATTCGATACCACACCTCTAAGCGTATAATAATAGCTAAAATTGAAATTTTTAACTGAGGTATTGACATCGTTTAACGTATTGTCTGCTCTATGATAAAAACCATCATTTGTTAAGAGTGCGGCTAAAGATATTAAATCAACTTTTTCTTGAATATCTCTCTTTTGACTCGCATTTGCAACTGTTAAAGATGCTATAAATAATAATATCAATAATGCTCTCATAATACTCTCCTTATTGAAACTTAAAGCTGATTTTCTGCTTTGCCCAGACTTTAACCGGCTTATCTTTGTAGATTGCAGGTTTAAATTTCCATTGTCTGATAGAAGCCGTTGCTACATCATCAAACACACCCTGAGGCTCAGACTCTAAAATAGAACTACGAACAACATCCCCTTTTTTACCTATAAGAAGATTAAAAAGAACATAACCGGTTATACCTTTTCTTTTCGCACTTTTTGGGTACTGTAAAGGTGCACGATATGAAGCACGAGGAACACTATCGACTGTAGATTCCGTCATTGTCATATCTTTTGAGACATCGCCTAAAAGTGATTCGGACGAGCCTATCATATCACCTGCTGCAAATTCCGGTATGCCCATATCCACACCACTTAAAGATGAGCCTAAATTTGGCATCGGTGCCTGTTTTGCACGTTTTGCTTTTTTTGGTTTTGATCTCGGCTTTGGCTTTGCTAGTGGTTTTGGTTTAGATTTTTGTGCAAGTTGCATTTTTGTCTTTTTCTTACCGTTGTCTTGCTCTTTGCCATTGTCTGTTAAATTCATAGCTATGATAAGTGCCACCATCAAAGCAGAACCAAACAGCATCCACAGTAGAGCCTTCAAAGTATTTAAGCTCACTGTTAAACCTCTCTGTTTGTTGCTACTGCCACATCTTTAGCACCTGCACTTCTACATTGGTCAATCACATCAATCAGACGCTGTGCTTGAACACTTTCATCCGTAACAACCAATACGGACTTAGCCGTTGACATACGAAGTAAATCACGCATTTTCCCCTGTATAGCCCAGACTTTTACAGGTTGTTGATCTACATATATATCACCTATTTTATCAATATAGATGCGAATAACCTTACTTGAAGCCTTTGAGGCACTAGATGCCGAAGGTCTATCTAAATCTAGTTTCATATCTTTTACAAAAGTTGTTGAAACCATAAAAAAGATTAATAAGATAAAGACCATATCAATTAATGGAGACATATCCACATCTTGAAGTTTTTCCTCTCTTTTACGAAATCTCATTGCTACTCTCCATAGTGCAGATTACATCTTTAATCTGTTCAAATTCAAAAAGCAGTGACTGCTCTTTTCTATCTAATATTCGTCCCAATATCAATCCCGGTATAGCAACACCAAGACCGAATTGTGTTGTAAACAGTGCTTGAGAAATTCCTCCTGCAATACCGCCGCCTTGGGTAAAAAGTGCCTGTGCCTGAAGCGAATCAAAAGTCTCTATCATACCGATAACAGTTCCTAAAAGCCCTGTTAAAGGGGCTACAATAACTATAGTTTTAACTAAAGTTGCATACTGTTTTATCTCAGCTTCATACTTATGAAACACCACATCAAGAGCTTGACGAAGATAACTTTTATCGCTTATCTCATCTTTTACATGTAAAGCCTCTTTTATTACATTATCCATCAAGCCTTTAGTTTTTGCTATATTTTGAGTATGTTTTTCAATCAAACGGCGAACAGAAGCTTTCTTTCCTCTTCGTAATGTGTGAAACCTATAACCAAGTCCATACCAGAGAAATAAATTTGCCACAAATAATGGCCACATTACAAAACCGCCACTTTGCATAAAATCCAAAAATAGCTCAAGATATTGTTGGTATTGCATTAATCGTTTCTTTTATGGTAGATATTTACAATACTCAAAGCACTATGTTCCATCTTGTCTTTGATACTAGACGCCCAACCAGACAACAGATTTCCTATCAACAATAGCGGAATAGCTACAATTAGACCAAGTTCTGTAGTAACAAGTGCTATCGAGATACCGCCTGCAAGTAGTTTTGGATCACCTGTGCCATACTCAGTGATAATATCAAAAGTAGCAATCATACCCGTAACTGTTCCCAAAAGTCCAAGAAGTGGAGCAACAGCGGCAAATACAAGAACTATAGAGTTAAATCTATCAAGTCTTGAACTTTCATTTAACATATTTTCAGAGATAATATCCTCAAGATGAAGACGATCACGATTAAGATTGC
Organism: Helicobacteraceae bacterium; assembly: GCA_015484575.1. GTDB lineage: Bacteria > Campylobacterota > Campylobacteria > Campylobacterales > Sulfurimonadaceae > S010-53. Next base: position 6,052 of record WFND01000150.1, on the reverse strand, counting down.
GTAGTGTTGCTTTTATAACACGTGCTACAGAGCCGTTTTTGTCTTTTATGGACTCCAAGGCTTCTTGTGACGTTGCTCCTGATTCTATCTCTTTCATAACTGTTTGAGTCATGGATGTTGTATTTTTACCTGCAATTAAAAGAAGTATGATACGAATAAATATAAACAGCAGCCCTAAAAGACCCAATCCAACAATAATCCAACCTATAATTCCACCTTCATCTACGACATCTATTGCACTTTTATCACTTTTATACTCCACCTCTTTTTTAAGATTTTCATATATAAATATGTGCATAGGTGAAGGAATTTGATTTTTACTTAGCATATTTGCCGTATCAGTTGCTTCTGGAGCGTTCCAGAGCTTATATTTTCCATTTCCAGCCGGTGCTAATGCCCCTGCTGCTTTTGGACTTGTTCCATAAGCTGCTATATTTCCTATCTTTATAATCTCTCCATCAGCTTTTGAGCCGTCTTGAAGATAAAAAGAGCCACTCTCTTTCGTAATCATTGAAAGTCTGTTTATTAAATCTATTGATTTGTTAAACAGATACTGCATCTTTTGTGAGTAATTTGCATTTTTATCAAATTTTACATCAATTCCGTAAGGTTCAAGTGTTGCTTTGGCCTGTGTGATAGTACCATCAACAATTGCACTATTATCGATAGAGCCTTGTTCTGCTTGTTGCACTTTTAACAGACGCTCTTGTGCAGCATCTATCTTAACCTCAAAGCCAAGTAATTTACTCTGCAACGCATCAACCTCTTTACGTGCCTCTGCCATCTTTTTTGAATTATCTGAACTTTGATGTTTTAACTGATTTAATAGTGACTCTTTTTGTGCCTTCAAAAAAGCAAACTCTTTTGCATAAGCACGCTGTAAAACCTTGTCACTGTCTGATGCAGGGTTTGCAAATAGTGAAAAAGTAATTAAAAATATCGTTAATATTATTTTACTCATTTTGCACCTCCTTCATAAGCTAAAGGATATGTAATAGTAAAATACCCGGTTCTTATCTGTTTTTTCATAGCATCAAAAAGAGTATAAATCTGCTTCTGTCTTAATTCATCCAACTCTTGAACATAGTGATATTTGCCTGACTCTTTTTTAGCATATCCCACTTCACCCGTAGGTAGTTTGAAAAATAACATAACTGTTCCTAGTTTTACTACCTCTGCTAATTTCTCTTTTCCTGCTAGTGTTATAGTCTGTTTAAAAAGTCCGTTTTCACTACTCATACGAAGCATATCATCATAAGAGTTCCATGTTTTACTAAGTGCCTGTTCAGGTGTAATAAGATTTGCTTGAAGTTCAGTCTTAATCTCTTTTATATCATCTCTACGCAGAGCTACTTTGAATGGTATAGACTCTTTTATAACATTATCAAGTTCATCAACTGCTTTAATAATCATAGGATTTAGACCCTCTGTTTTTGAAGAGCGTTTTTTGATAAGATTTTGAGCCTGTTTCATCTCTTGGTCTATCTTTTTAAGCTGTGTAACTTGACGATTTATCTGAGCTTCAAAATCACTTTTTTGCAAAGATAGTGATTTCATGCTTGAGACAAATTCATCTTGATTATCTTGTATTTGTGAATGCAAAGATTCTACTTGAGAACGTAGTTTCATCAATGACTCAACCATTGAGTCATCAGCTTTTGCATAAAGAGTGTGTGGCGTAAGCAAAGTAGCTGTCAATAAGCTAGTAAGTGTGGCTTTTTTTAAAAACATTACATCTCCATCAATTTAATGATGTGATTGTAAGAGAGCTAAGTTACTTCTAAATTACTCAAAAGTAACATTTAGGTTACATGTAAATCAGTCGCCGATATATCGTTTACGTTTTTGAGGTTTAAGTTTATTTAAATCTACTACCAAAAAACCATCTACACAGTTATCAAAATCTCTATCAATACCAAAATCCATAAACTCTACTCCACCCTCACTGCATAAATCACTATACTGTTTATATAGTGTTGGAATAGCAAAACCCATTGATTGAAGTTCATTTTTTAGTACGATTAGATCTTCACGATAGTTGTTACATGTAAATATATCTTTAAAATATTCCATCTGTTGTGACGGTATCTGATAACTCTCTATATGAGTAACACTTTGATGTTTTGCTTTAAAGTAATTCATATAAAAAAAACTCAACAGAGCTATCGCTTTGTCATTATATGAACGTGAAATACTGACCGCTCCAAACATATATCTTACTTTAGGGTTTGCTTTTAAATATGCACCTATCCCCTGCCACAGATAGTCCAATGCTCTTGAATTCCAGTATTTTGGCTGTACAAAACTACGTCCCAACTCAATACCATCATTAAAATATCTGTTAAATTCTTCATCATATTTAAAAAGCGTAGATGTGTATAGACCTTCAATATCTAACATATCAATTATCTCTTTTGCCTGTGCTATTCTGTATGAGCCGACAATCTCAAGATCTTTATCATCCCATAAAATTATATGATGATAATAATAATCAAATTCGTCTAAATCACGTTTTCTACCGCTCCCCTCTTTTACCTGCCTAAAACTTATCTCACGAAGTCGTCCTATCTCTTTTAAAACTGCCGTCTCCTCTTCACTGCAGTAGAGTAAAATTTTCTTACCATCGCTTGTTTCACCTAAATTTTCTGCTTCACTTAAAGCATTTTTCAGCTCTTGGCGATTTTCTGCTAAAGCAATCTCGTTAAATGTTTTAAATATGCCTCTACGTTTTTTTGCAACTCTATAAAAATGTTTACGAAGAAGTCTAATCTTATCGCTTGTACTTAAAGATGCGATATTGTAACTATCATAAGGAATACTTTTACCTATACGAAAACCAATTGATTTATTATTATATGAAAACATCTCATGAGGAAGTGTTGCTGTTGCAAGAGATTTGTTTATCATCGATAAAAGGTAGAATTTTTTTGAATTTTTAGCATCTATATATATGGGCAATATAGGTGCTTGTGACTTCTGTGCAATCTTTAAAAAACCATTACGCCATTTCGTATCTTTTATACCGTGTGGACGTGCTCTACTAACTTCACCGGATGGAAAGATGATAACGACTTGCTCTTTATTGAGTGCTTCATATATTGCGGCAACCGAATTCCTATCCATCTTTGAACGAATATTATCTATAGGTATAAGCACCTCGTTTAAATTATCAAAATGAGCTAAAAATGTTGATGCTACTATCTTTATATCTTTACGTATATTACTTATTACATGTAAAAGAGCCAACGCATCCAATGCACCTAAAGGGTGATTTGCTATAATCACCACTCTCCCATAAGACGGGATACGTAAAAGTTCATTTGTATGTATATTTACATCAATTTTAAAATGATCTAAAATTGCTTCTATAAAGCTGAATGTATCTTTATTTGCATTTACATGTAAGAAGTCGTTAACTTCATCTTCATGAAACATTTTTTTAAAAAGAGAGATGACACTTTGACGTAATAATATAGGAAATTTACCAAAAGAGGGGTAGTTATGTTCAACATATGTTTCTACAGAGATACCCATGATTAAGCCGCCATATATATTTCAACAAGCTCTTGAGCGATATGCTCAATTGTTCCGTCTGGATTAAACATATACTCTTGTATATATTCCCACTCATCTTCAATCATAATAGTGATATTGGCACTATCTATGGCGTAACGCTTGTTGATGTATTTTTCTAAGTCATGAATGTATGTCGGCATAAAAATCCTTTAAAAATTTATGCTGACATTGTAGGTTTAAATTATTGCCAAGATATTACCCGTAAGTAACAAAAATATTACTGTCTAACTATAACATTAACTTCTGTTTTATCGCCCGTATTCAACTCTTTAAAGAGATTTTTCATGGGTTTAATGTTTGCATCTCGTCCATATATATAGCTCTGCTCTTTTACCATAACTCTATAACCTTTATCAAGCATTACGGCACGCTGTTTTGATGGTAATAAAAGTATTGAGATGTCATCATGCAGAGCTTTTATCATATCTGCTTTAACAGCACCTTCTTTATCAAAAAATTTATCTTTCACTTCATCATTATCTCTAAATTCATTTCCTGAGTGATTGTTTTTCAGATAGAAGCTATACTCATACGTTTTAGTAAAATTTTTATACTTTACTTCCGGCTCTTTAACACCGACTAACCCCTTTTGTGACCAGTGATTCCAACCGTAGTTTATGTCGTTTATATCGACACCTTCAAACTTTCTAGCAAAGGCAAAAATAGAATCGGTCGTTGCCCCAAGATGAGAGTGACAACCCATACAACCTATAGTTTCTTCATGCGTTTGCGGACGTAAATCTCCTCTTTTATCTTCTATAAATCCTTGATATACCCAGCCTATCTCATTTTTTAAACCCTCTTCATAGTTTCCGCGAAAAGTTGCCATAACTCCTTGTTCAGCTCCATTGATTTGTGCTTCAAAAAGTTCTGAATTTGCTGCTCTTTGTATATCACTATAACTACTCCAAGAAATTTTTTTTGCATAACGAAGCTCTTTCATCCGTTTTGCCATGCCTGTCAAGCCACTTTTTGAGTTATAATCGATATATCTAACCGAATGTAAAAACTCCGTACCTTCGGGAAAAAGACCTAGTGCTAAATGAATGGTTTTTGACTTTAAAGCATCTCTAGCTTTACCGACATAAGAGATTTTATCAGCCAAAGAGATATTTATAATATCTGAGCCGTCTAAAATACCATTTTGATTTAAATCTACACCATACTTTTTTTCATCTACTTCTGATTCAAGAGTTATATTTTTCTGTTTTATCAGGGCTTCTACAATAGATAGATTTATCTTATAAGTCTCTATATCAAATACTCCATTATCGTTTTTTGAAAATATTTTAGGCAACCTTATTAAAACATCATCACTAGAGCCGTTAGTAGGCCAGAATGTACCTAAAAAAGGATAGTAACGAAATGCACGCCACAAAGTATAATTGTCATTCAAATCTCTATCAAAACCAAATTTATCAAAATTAAAGTAGCAATCAGGTCTATAACCTTTCCAACTTTTTGGTAAAACTTTATCTAGTATTATTGAGTTGTTTTCATCAAGATAGTTACTTTTACGAATATACTTTAAGATATTATCATCACTAATTTTAGCTACTTGCAAACTACGATCTTTAAATAGGTTACTAAAAGGATTTTTCATTAATTTGGGTGGAAAGTTATACTCTTCTTGTAAGTTTGTATCATTATAATAGTTCGGAATCTTACCTTTTGTATGGCAGCTGTAGCAGGGATTTGATATTTTACCGGTAACTTCATCTTTGGTCTTTGTATAGCACATAGAGGTGATATATATACCGCGAGTATTTATAATTTCGGAGTAGCTTATGTTATTATCCAATTGCATATTTTCAATATATTGTTCTTGAGTTACACCGCTACTGCAACCAACAAAAAAAACGATAAATGGGATAAACAAAAGAAGGTTCATATATATCCTTACATGTAAAGGGCAGAAGCCCTTAAAATTATTTTAAAGCTTCTGCAGGAAAACCATCTACATAACCGATTACAGCTTTTAACTGTTCGTTAGTGGCATTTTCAAGCAATGCACTGTTTGGTACACTACCATCAGCTGCTTTAGGATTATCTTTGAATGGATGTTGTTGATCTATAAACAAGATACCTTTTTTATTAACTATACCTGTATCCACACCGGTCACCTCTGCACCAATAGCTAAAGACGCAATGCGTACCATCTTATTAGTATCGGTATTATACGCCCACACCATGTTATTAACATGTTTTGTTGTATCTTCTCCTATAAGAAGTGTATTGTGACCGATATATTTTATATTATCCGGATTAGCGATTGCATCTGGATCACAATAGAATTCATTTGAGTAAGCATCACCGACACTAAGAGGTTTACCGACAACAAGAGCTTGCATTTTTGTTGCATTATAATTATCATCTAAACTAAGAGCATAAACACCACCGCATTTATTTTTTTCTAGGCGGATATGGTTTGCTTTCTCTTTACCTTTATAATTATCTTCCATACTTTTTTCAATAG
>WFND01000149.1 GCA_015484575.1 Helicobacteraceae bacterium | reverse complement strand
TTTTATATGTAGATATGGGTAGTTGTTATAACTGTTTATCTCTTTTATATCGGTGAAAAATGGGGCTTTAAGTATATAATCATCATGAACATAGCGTAATGATTGGTTCGTCATATATGGATAATATAGAGGCTTTTTATGCAAATCAAAAGAGTAGTATTGCAAAGTTTTAAAACCGAAGTGACGATATTTTGCATCTAAAATACTCCCTAGTGATAAAAGAAGATCAACAATAAGACCGATAGAACCGGGATAAGAGCTGTCGCTCATATCTGCTTGAGTTACAAACTCTCCACGACTAAAATACCAGCGACCTTTATCATAATAATGCTCTAAAGCACTGTTTGCCATCTGCTGTGCTTTTATAAGATAGTCCTCTTTACATGTAAGCTCATAAGCGGATATTAAAGCCACTCCAAGATAGGCGTAATCTTCTAAAAACGCTTCTATCTTAGGCTCTTTGTCTATCAAGGCAGAGTGCATAAGCTTATTGTCTATCAACATCTTTTCAAGCAGAGCATCTAAAGATTCGGTAGCTTGATTTAATATGCTCTTATCATATTTTGCCAATTCAAATAGAGATTTTATCATCATAGCATTCCAAGATGTCTGAACTTTTTTATCTATAAACGGATATGTACGCTCCTGTCTTATTTTTTGTAAATCAGCTCTTATCTTCTCAAACCAGACAGGCTCTTTTAGCTCAACAAAATGGATAATATTTGAGCCTTCAAAGTTTCCTGATTTGCTTACATGTAAGGCTTTTAGCATAGATGTAGATTCGTTTTCGCTAAAGCCGTTATTTACTATTACATGTAAGACCTCCTCGTATGAATAGAGAAAATACTTTCCTTCCTCACCATCTGAATCAGCATCACTAGCAGAGTAGAAAATATTATCTTGCATCATAAAATTTTGCATAAATTTTGCTATATCTTTGGCAATTTTTAGATAATTTTCATCTTTAAAAACTTTATATGCTCTAAGATACACTTCACATAAAAGTGCATTATCGTATGTCATCTTTTCAAAGTGCGGTACTAACCATTTTGAATCGACACTATAACGGCAAAATCCACCATCAACAACATCATACATACCGCCACTAGCCATATTGTCTAGTGTTTGAGTTATCATAGAAGCTGTCTCATCAGTCGGATTTAATTGATATATATTTATCAGAGTATTGAGTGTTGAAGTGTGAGGAAATTTTGGAGATACAGAGAAGCCTCCATAACTGCTTTCATAGTTGAATTTTACATTTTTAATAAATATATTTGATATATTTGGTGTCAGTTTTGTAGCTTGTGTCGGGTGAGGGTGGGGTTTTAGATAACTTTGAATTTCATCTGCATTTTTTATTATCTGTTCATCATTTTGAGAAACTTTTTCACCTATTAATTTAGATAGCTCAATAAAACCCATCCCTTCAATAGAACCCTCTTTTGATTGAGGAGGTATATATGTTCCTGCAAAAAACGGCTTGTTTTCTGGTGTGCAAAATATAGATGTAGGCCATCCACCGGCACGACGATTTAACAGCATATATACCTCTTGGTAGTGTTTGTCAATATCGGGACGCTCTTCTCTATCAACTTTTATACATATAAATTTATCATTTAAAATATCTGCACACTCTTGATTTTCAAAAACAGTCTCCTCCATCACATGACACCAATGACAACTTGAATAACCGATAGAAATAAATATAGCCTTATTTTCTTCTTCTGCTCTCTCAAATGCCTCATCACACCAAGGATACCAGTTTACAGGATTATCTTTGTGTTGTTGAAGATATGGAGAGTCCTCATTTGCTAATAAATTTGACATAAAACCTCTTTTGAAATAATTGCTGTAGGATAGAGAAGTTTTCATAAACATGGACTTAAACCTTAGATTTAATTAATTTTGATAAAATGTTAAAAAAAATAGAGAGTTTATATGAAAATAGCAGTGGTTGGAACAGGTTATGTAGGCATATCAAACGGAGTTTTATTGGCTCAGCACAATGAGGTTGTAGCCTTGGATATTGTTTTAGAGAAGGTGGAGATGCTCAATAATAAAATTTCACCTATTGAAGATGAAGAGATTAGCAGGTATCTTAAAGATAAAGAGTTAAATTTCAAGGCAACTTTAGATAAATATGAAGCCTATAAAGATGCTGATTTTGTTATCATCTCTACCCCGACAGATTATGATCCGGAGACAAATTATTTCAATACAAGTTTAGTTGAAACAGTCATAAAAGATGTTTTGCAGATTAATCCAGATGCTACTATGGTTATAAAATCTACCGTACCTGTCGGTTTTACCAAAAGCGTAAGAGAGAAATACAGTACACAAAATATCATTTTTTCACCGGAATTTTTACGCGAAGGTAAAGCTCTGCATGATAATCTTTATCCAAGTCGTATTATTGTAGGTGAAAAATCTAAAAGAGGGGAGACTTTTGCCAATCTTTTGGCACAAGGAGCTATAAAAAAGAATATAGATATTTTACTGACAGACTCTACGGAAGCAGAAGCTGTAAAGCTCTTCTCAAATACCTATCTAGCTATGAGAGTATCATACTTTAACGAGTTAGACTCTTATGCACAGACACACGATTTAAATACCAAAGATATTATACAAGGTGTTGGATTAGACCCTAGAATAGGTTCGCACTATAACAATCCATCTTTTGGTTATGGGGGATACTGTCTTCCAAAAGATACAAAACAGTTACGTGCAAATTATGCCAATGTACCAAGTAATATTATAGGTGCAATAGTCGATTCAAATACTACAAGAAAAGATTTTATCGCTAAAAGTATTACAGATAAAAATCCAAAAATCGTTGGAATATACAGACTTGTAATGAAAGAGGGTTCAGACAACTTCAGAGCCAGTGCCATACAAGGAATAATGAAACGCATAAAGGCTAAAGGAATAGAAGTTGTGATTTATGAACCGACTCTAAAAGAGGAGGAGTTTTTCCGCTCAAAAGTTATTAGTGATTTGGATGAGTTTAAAAAGATGAGTGATATTATCGTAGCCAATAGGTTGTCTGATGATATACAAGATGTTAAAGATAAAGTATATACAAGAGATATTTTTAATAGTGACAGTTAATCTTTCCTAAAATTATATATATGTAATGTTTATCACATTTTGTAAATAAAGTATCTGCTATAATTCTTATAAATATATAAGGATTGATATGCGTAAACTCATTTTTTTATTATTGATGTCTGTGGTTGCTTTTGCAGGACTACCTAAGTTTATGATGCCTGATGAGGCATTTAAACCGTCTGCCTCGCTAAATGATAAACAGCAGATAGAAGTTGAAATTACTTTGGCTAAAGATATATATGTTTATGAAAAAAAGGTACATATAAAAGATACAAATCTTGATGATGCCATAAGTATAAAATCGGTTAAGATGCCAAAATCTGTTGATCATTTTGGAGAAAAAGTCTTTTTAACATCGCCAAAGATTGTTGTAGATCTTAAAAAAGTGGGTAAAGTTTCCGGTAAGAAAAATATAACTATTTTGGTTGGGTATCAAGGCTGTTCCGAACAGGGTCTCTGTTACGAGCCACTTGAGAAGAGCTTTACTCTTAGTATAGATACAGATAAACTTTCAGGAAAATCCAGCGAAAAAAATCTCAAAAGTGAAGCCAAAGAGGTTAAGCAGGAGGTCGCTTCTGAGAGTGATAGTATCGCTCAAACGTTGAAAGAGGGTAATCTTTTTGTTATTATTATAAGCTTTTTAGGTTTTGGATTGCTGTTGGCTCTTACACCATGTGTCTTTCCTATGATACCTATCTTATCTTCTGTTATTGTAGCTCAAGGTAAAGATATTACGGTTAAAAAAGCCTTTATGATGTCGCTTGTGTATGTTCTTGCTATGTCGGTTGCATACACTATAGCCGGTGTGTTAGCGGGAATGTTTGGTGCAAATTTACAAGCTGCTTTTCAAACTCCATGGGTTATAGTTGTATTTTCACTTATATTTGTAGCACTCTCTTTATCTATGTTTGATTATTATGAGCTACAGATGCCACAGTTTATTCAATCACGTCTTAATAATGTAGGAAAAAATCAAGGTGGCTATATTGGTGTTGCTCTTATGGGCTTCTTCTCTGCTTTGATAGTTGGTCCTTGTGTCGCTGCTCCACTTGCCGGTGCTTTGATATATATAGGTCAGACAGGTGATGCACTCTTAGGCGGTATAGCACTGTTTTCACTTAGTATAGGGATGGGACTTCCGCTCTTGCTTATCGGAATAAGTGCCGGTAAATTTATGCCAAAACCGGGTGCTTGGATGGATACTGTCAAGTATATCTTTGGAGTTATGCTTATAGGCGTTGCCATCTGGATGATAGGAAGAATATTGCCAGATAGTACTACAATGCTTTTATGGTCATTTTTACTAATAGCTACGGCTATAAATATGGGAGCTTTTGAAGCTCTGCATTTAGAGTCGGTTCACTCTCCAAAAGCTATTACCAAATCTATGGCGATAATTATATTTATGTTTGGTGCTTCACTCTTTGTCGGTGGTATATCTGGTGCAACAGACCCTCTAAATCCTCTATCTGAGTTCAAAGCAAAAACTCAAGTCATAAGTACGCAAAACAGCCTAAAAGAGGAGTCGTTTAAAAAAATAAAATCTATAAAAGAGTTAGATGACATCTTAGCCAAATCAAAAGGTAAGAAGGTGATGATAGATTTCTATGCTGATTGGTGTGTCTCATGTAAAGAGTTAGCACACAATACATTTTCAGACCCGAGAGTAAAAGCTGAGATGTCAAGATTTGTGCTTATCCAAGCAGATGTTACTGCTAATGGTGAAGATGAGAAGGCGTTAAGCAAAAGATACGGAGTCTTTGGACCTCCTGCTGTTTTATTTTTTGATGAGAGTGGAAAGCTGTTAAAATCTAAAACAATTATAGGCTATCAAGAACCGGAAGCTTTCTTAAAACATCTAAATAAAATCTAGGTTTATGTATTGTGTTTTAAAATAAAATCACAGAACTCTTTAACATAAGAGTTTTGTGAAGTGTTTGAAAGTTTCATGGCTCTTTCTCTGTTTACTCCGTTTCGTAAAATGCTTTTATAAGCTGACTTTATGGAGTTTATCTCATCTTTATTTTTCACTCTTCTTCTTAAACCTACTATATTTAAGCCTTTTACTTCTGCTATATTGCCCTCAACTAGAGTAAAAGGAGGCATATTGTCTGCTATATGTGAAGCACCGCCTATCATAACACCGCTTCCTATAGTTAGTTCCGGCTCTATCGTGCTTAATCCTCCGATTGTTACTCTCTGTTTACATGTAACGCCCTCTAAAACTGTTACGGAATTTGTTAGTACACAGTAAGGCTCTATCGTTACACCGTTTGATACTCTTACATACGCCATGATAAAGTTGTCATCTGCTATAAGAACATCTCTTGGGTTCTCATCATCTGTACCGACAAGAGAAAATTCTCTAATATGAGTATTTTCTCCTATCTCTACGTGTGCTTTATGATTTCCTAGATGAACATAAGAGAAAATTTTTACATTCTCTTTACATGTAATATTGTCATTTAAGATAACATGAGATGCTATAGTACAACCACTCTCTAAGACAACATTTTTACCTATGTGACAAAACGCTCCTATACTTACATCATCAGCAATTTTTGCCGATGGGTCTATAAAAGTGCTTGAGTCAATCATATTATCTCTGTGGCTATTTCAAGAGTGATTATAGAGTCTTCTATAGTTGCCAATGAGCCTCTGTCTCCCGTTCGCAGGTAGTGTATAAAAGCCTCATTCTCTTTTAACAGCGGTTCATCTTTTTTGATGTGACAGCCACGAATAACATAGGAGTTATTAACATGAAAGCCGGAAAATTCATTTAGGTCTTGCACCATCAAATCTGCTTCATAATATGCCTCTTTACAGGCAACTTCTATACGACGCTTCTTAAAAGGTGTCAGCCAGTTTGTTGTTATACTAGCTATAATGGAGTCTTCAAGTTCAAAACTTAAAACGGCATTATCTTCATGGTGATTATGAATTTTGCGTGATTTGAAGATGGCTTTGTCCAAGATGTTTTTACCGGTAATAAAGCGAATAAGGTCAATATCGTGAACAGACAGGTCGGTTAAAACTCCAACATCAGCTATACGTGGGGGAAAAGGTCCAACTCTTGTTATGGCGAGTGAATAGACCTCTTTCTCTTTAAGCTCCTCTTTTAGTCCTTGAACAACAGGATTAAAACGCTCAACGTGTCCTACACAGCTCTTTAGACCTTTTTTCTCAACAGCTTTGGCTATGGCTCTAGCATCTTGCATAGTTGAAGCGGCAGGTTTTTCTATGAAGATATGCACACCACGTTCAATACACTGCATAGCTACCTCTTTGTGTAAAAATGTAGGCACAGAGATGATAGCGGCATCTGGTTTTATAGTATCTAACATCTGCACAACATCTGTAAAAAACGGCTCGTCATACTCATCACTTTTTACAACATCACAGATGGCACAAAGCTCTACATAAGGAATCTGTTTAAATATACGGTGATGGTTTTTTCCCATAACTCCCATTCCGATAAGTGCAATTTTAGGCATGAATTTCCTTTAATGTGTGAACTATATACTCTTGCTGTTCTTGGCTTAGATATGGACTCATAGGCAGGGACATTATCTCCTTAGATACCTTCTCTGCCACAGGAAAATCCCCATCTTTATATCCTAGATCTGCAAAAGCTTCTTGAAGATGTAGAGCCATAGGGTAGTGAACAGCTGTTGGAATACCTTTTTGTGAGAGAGCTTCTATCACCTTTTCTCTATCTTTTACGCGGATAGAGTATTGAGCATATACACTTGTTCTATCTGCTTTGATGTATGGGGTTATAAGTTTACATGTAAAGAGCATATCACTATAATGCTCACCTATCTTTTGACGAGTAGAAATCTCTTTATCAAAATATTTTAGTTTTACGTTTAATATAGCTGCTTGAATAGCATCTAATCTGCCGTTTATGCCTATATACTTGTGCTTATAACGTTCATTTTGTCCATGGTTTAAGAGCATACGTATCTTTTTTGCCAACTTATCATCATCTGTAAAAACTGCACCGCCGTCACCGTAAGCACCAAGCGGTTTTGATGGAAAAAATGAGGTACATCCTATAGTTGAAAGGTTGCAAGAACTTTCACCTTTATATCTTGCTCCAAAACTTTGACAAGCATCTTCTATAACAGCAATATTATGTTTTTGAGCTATTAGATTTATCTCTTGCATATCTGCACATTGACCATACAAAGAGACAGGCATGATAGCTTTTGTTTTTGATGTTATTTTATCTTCTATTTTTGAAGCATCAATGTTATAAGTCTTCTCATCTATATCTACAAATACCGCTTCTGCTCCTAAAAATGCGATAACTTCAGCAGTAGCTATAAATGTAAAAGGAGTTGTTATAACCTCATCACCGACTCCAATGTCCAAAGCCATAAGTGATAAGAGCAGGGCGTCTGTACCGCTGCTACAGCCGATAGCGTGAGAAGAACCGGTAAACTCAGCAAGGTTTTTCTCAAAAGTTTCGAGCTTCTCTCCTCCTATAAACTGTGCAGATGTACACACCTCTTTAATCTGCTTGTCTATCTCATCTTCATACTCTTTATACTGTGATTGTAAATCTATAAAATTAATTTTCAACTACCGTTCCTTGTAAAATTATCTCTGCAACACGTTTTGAGCTGCCGGATTTTAGATATGCTCTCAATTTGGCTGCATCATCTAAAAATGCCTCTTTGTCCATGCCGTTATACTCTCGCAATAAGTTCTCTACGCTAACCTCATCTTGAATAAGCTCAGGATGCAGAGCTCTTTTGCTTATCTTATCAAACATGATATTGCTAAGTCCTATATAATCAAGCTTGACAACTCTTTTTGCTATCATATAATCGAGTGCTTTAGCTTTGTAACTTAATATAAATGGTGTACCGATAAGTGCTGCTTCAAGAGTGGCTGTTCCGCTACATATAAAAGCAAAATCACTCTCATAAAGTGCCTTGTGTGCATCATGTGTAATGCTAAAGTCTGAAAGGTTACCGTAAAGTTCATTGATTTTTGCTTTTGAAAAATTAGAAGGAATAACAATAACGGCTTCTTGCTCAAACTCAGCCCTAAGAGCGTGAAATATAGGCATAAGGCGTTTAATCTCACTAGATCTGCTTCCGGGCATGTATGTTATTTTATTATTATTTACAAGAGTCTGTTTGAAAGAGTTTATCTCATCTAAGAGAGGATGTCCAACATACTCGATAGGAGCATTTTTACAGTAGTAATCTTTCTCAAAAGGCAATATGGATGCTAGATAATCCATACTCTTTTCTATGATGGGAATTCGTCCTTTTCTCCATGCCCACGCTTGAGGAAGGATATAATATATTATCTCTTTATCCGGGTATCTTTTTTTAAGTGATTTTGCCAAAGGAAGATTGAAAGCAGATGAGTCCATGAGTAAGATTTTATCTACATCTTTTGCAAGTAAAACCATCTCATCACGAAGTTTAAAGAAGAAGCGAAGTTTTTTTATAGCGTCAACAAAACCCATTATGGCAAGAGAACTTAAATCAATGATAGGATTACCTAATTTTTTATCAAAAATCCCGACAAACTCAACCTCCTCACCCAACTCTTTTTTTAAAGCACCAAGATGAATATTTGAAGAGTGTTCCATCGCACAGACTAAAAGTTTCATATATTTAAAATACTTTTAACATCATATATATTAACCATAGTGTATTATATCATAATTGATTTTAATGGACAGGTTATGATTATTTCAAATGCGATGGTGTGTGATGTAAATGGTGAGCGTCTCTGTGATGTTCTTGTTGAAGACGGTCTTATTGTTCGTATTGACGATAAGAT
>WFND01000148.1 GCA_015484575.1 Helicobacteraceae bacterium | reverse complement strand
AGATATAATAGGTACGTAAGGTCAGATAATAAAAGGGGTGAGCGGATGAAATTTTCTCGTGAGATTAACTGTCCACAGTGTGGAGATGTTTTACCACTGCATTTTTCATATTCAAAACTTGCCCAGTGTAACTCTTGCGGGGCTCATATCTTTTTGGAAGATGATGGAGCAAGACTTGCAGGAGAGCAGTCTGTACTCTCTAAAGAGCCGTCATTAATCAGTCTAAATAAAGCTTTCACCTATAATGGCAAAACATATACTCCCGTAGGACACGCTAGATTTAAAGTAGGCAGATATATCTGGGATGAGTGGTGGAGCGTATCTCAAGGCGGAAACGGCTACTGGTTAAGTGTTGATGATGGAGACTATATCTTGGAGAAAGAGCTAGACTTTACTCTTCCTATCTACTCATACAAAGAGATAAGACTTCAACAAGAGATAAAAGGCTGGATAGTTACGGAGTTAGGAGAGGGAGAGTGTATAGGTTTTGAAGGAGAGCTTCCTGAGATTTTGGAAGTCGGGCAGAAACACTATTATGCACATCTGTCTAAATCTCATGGTGAGATGATAAGTGTAGAATTTTTCTCAAAAACAAAAAAACTCTACTCCGGAAAGTGGCTTGATCCTTATGAGATAAGAGAGGCTCTATCATCATGAGTGCCTATGCTATAACGTGTCCAAATTGTGGTGGAGCTTTAGAAGCACTTGGAGGCTCTAGGCAGATAGCAACTCTTACATGTAAGTATTGTGCAAGTGTGCTTGATGTTGAAAATGAGTATAAAGTTTTATATCAATTTCAGAAGATACCTCTGCCAAAAAGTCCATTTAGAGTAGGAATGAAAGGGAGTATAAAAGGCATAGAGTTTACCATAATCGGCATGGTGGCTTATAGTTGTGTCAAGGGTAGAAGTGTCGGTGAGGATACATGGATAGATTTTATGCTTCATTCGCCGACCCATGGATATGCTTGGCTTAGTTATGAAGAGGGAAATGTTATCTTCTCACGCACCACAAGAAAACTGCCATCTTCTAATCTTTTAACGTTAGCTCCTAGGGATAAGTTTAAATTTGACGGAGAGACCTATCAGTTTTATGAACACTATGTAGCTTATGTAACCTTTGTTCAAGGAGAACTTACATACATAGCTAAAAAAGATGATGCAGTATCTATCTATGATGCTATCAAGCCACCATTTGGATTGACTTTGGAGAGAAGCAAAGGAGAACTTGAATACAGCATAAGTGAATATCTTGATTCACAAGAGGTGTATGAGAGCTTCGGAATAAAAATCTATAAAGATATAGAGGTGGCTTTTCATCCTCTAAAACCTTTCTCATCACCAATAGCAAAAACTATCTCTAATATCAGCTCTGTATTTATGCTTATAAGTCTGGCTATGGTGCTTATAATATCTCTGTTTTTCAGCGGAAACCTTGTTAAAGAAGATGCTTTTTCTGCTAAAAGCAGAGAGATAAAATTTCATATAAACAAGCCAAATCATCTAGTAGAGCTAAATATAAGGGCAAATGTAAATAACAGTTGGGTATATTACGACATCACAGTCTTAAATGAGCAAAATGATGAGGTTTACTCTATGGCTGAAGAGATTTCGTATTATCACGGCTATGAGGATGGTGAGAGCTGGAGTGAGGGTTCTGATAGTGTCGAGGCATATTTTAAGGTAAAAGAGGCTGGAGATTACACTTTGGTATTTAACGCTCCTGAAAATCCAAGGGCTGTATATACAGAGGTGAAGATATATGAGAATGTCGTAAGAGTTCTCTACTTTGTGATAGCATCTGTTATCTTTGCGATACTTTCACTTATCTATCTTGTGCGTTTGGTGCTGTATTATTCAAAGTTGTGGAAGCACACGCAAGAGGAGGATGACGATTGAGTAAGTTTATCATAATACTATTCTCTCTATTAACTCTTGGCA
Organism: Helicobacteraceae bacterium; assembly: GCA_015484575.1. Classification (GTDB taxonomy): domain Bacteria; phylum Campylobacterota; class Campylobacteria; order Campylobacterales; family Sulfurimonadaceae; genus S010-53. Next base: position 12,962 of record WFND01000148.1, on the reverse strand, counting down.
GTGCATACCTGACTTTTAATGATATAGGTTTGCAAAATACAAATTTTAGCGAAAATATACGCTCAGGAAGTGGTGGAGTAAGTGGATATAGACATGGAAAATAATACCGACAGGCAAAGTTTTAGAAGGAGATGAAATGGAAGAGTTAGGATTGAAGTATCTGATTTCAACAGTAGTTTATAGTTTTTTAGGATTGGCACTGTTTATGGCAGCCTTGTATCTTATAGAGAAAGTGACAAAGTTTTCAGTAAGTAAAAAAGTTGTTCAAGAGGGAAATGTTGCAGTGAGCATAGTAGTCGGCAGTATTATTATCGCCATGGGTATTATAGTTTCAGCCGCAATACATTAAGCCTTTGCAAAATTTTCAAAAATCCAAAGAGGTAGCCTTACTTTTTAGCACTTTTTTGATTGCTATCAGTGGTCTTGTGTATGAGTTGCTAGAAGGTACTATATCTAGCTACTTTTTAGGTGATTCCGTATATTATTTTTCTCTGGTAATAGGGCTGTTTATGAGTTCTATGGGAGTGGGTTCGTATCTCTCTCGTTTTGTGGAAAAAGAGCTTGTAAAGGTATTTATATATCTTCAGTTATCCATAGCTGTTATAGGTGGTTATAGCAGTGTTATACTGTTTTACGCCTTTGGAGTTATAGAAAATTATAGTGCCTTTTTATATCTTAGCACTATCTTGGTGGGAACGCTTCTTGGCGTAGAGATACCATTGATTATCAGGATACTAAAAGATTACTTTAGCCTAAAAACAAATGTCTCAAATGTTTTTACCATGGATTATATAGGTGCTTTGATAGCCTCTCTTCTCTTTCCTATGGTGCTTTTACCAAAACTTGGACTTTTACAGACAAGTCTGTTTTTTGGAATGTTGAACGCTTTTGTTGCATTTATGACTTGGTATATATTTCGCAAAGAGTTGGCAAAAAGAGATTTTCTCTATATCGTGAGTGTCGTACTGTTTTTAGGAGCAGGGCTTTATAATATAGGCTCATTTTCAGCTTTTATTGAACATCGTCTATATCAAGATGAGATTATCTATTCAAAAACAACGTCATACCAAAATATTGTCTTAACAAGAAACAAAGAGCGTTACAGACTCTATATTAGCGGTGCTTTACAGTTTGATTCACTAGATGAGTATCGCTATCACGAAGCTCTTGTACATCCCGCTATGGCTGCGGCAGAGGTGCATAAAAATGTACTAATCATAGGCGGGGGAGACGGTTTGGCTCTTAGAGAGGTGTTAAAATATCCAGATGTTCAAAGAGCCACTTTAGTAGATTTGGATCCTGCCATGACAACGCTTTTTAAAAATAATCCTATGTTACAAAGGTTAAATAACAGCTCTTTTAACGATAAGAGAGTCCAGATTATAAACATAGATGCTTGGAAGTTTTTAGAACACTCAAAAGAGATATATGATGTTATTATCATAGACCTTCCGGATCCAAACAACATCTCTTTGGGTAGGCTCTATAGTAGAAGTTTTTATACTCTGGTAAAAAATCATCTCTCTTTCTCAGGTGCGATGGTGACACAGTCAACTTCACCAATGTATGCAAAAAAAGCCTTCTACTGCATAGTAAAAACCGTAAAAAGTACACACTTACATGTAAAGCCTTATCATGTATATGTTCCTAGTTTTGGAGAGTGGGGATTTACCTTGGCGATGAGACACAAGATAGATATAAGAGCCGATAAGATGGCTAAAAATCTTAAATTTTTAGATAATACACAGCTAAAAGCGATGAGTATCTTTCCTGCTGATATGCAGAGTGTTGATGTGCAGATAAATACCCTGATGAAGCACCCTTTGATACGCTATTACAGTGATGGTTGGGACTACTGGTATGAGTAAAACACCACGCTTTGTATGTGAGATGGCAAAGTTACAAGAGAATCTAAAAGTGCTTGAAAATATACAAAAAAGAGCAGATGTAGATATACTCTTGGCACTAAAAGGTTTCGCTCTTAAAGAGACTTTTTCGCTGATGAGAAGATACCTCTCAGGCACATCGGCTAGTTCGCTAAATGAGGCTAGAGTGGCTAAAGATTTTAATAAAGAGATACACACCTACCTACCGGCGTATGCAGAAGATGAGATTTTGGAGATAGCTGCTATAAGTGATACGCTTATCTTTAACTCTCTTTCACAGTTTGATAGATTTTACTCTCAGGTAAAAGAGAGGGCGTCTTGCGGTCTTCGCATCAATCTGGAGCTGGATTTCAATCTGCCTGAACACTGTAACGCAAATGCAAAAGGGAGTCGTTTGGGAGTTGTAGCTTCATCTTTACATGTAATACCAAAAGAGGTGGAGGGCTTACATGTACACGCACTATGTTCTCAAAATGCAGATGCTTTTTTTACTCTTATAAGTGAGCTTGAAGATAGATATTCACAACACTTTAAACAGCTAAAATGGATAAATTTCGGAGGAGGACACGCCCTTACATGTAAAGAGTATGATGTTGAGTATCTCATAAAAATATTAAAAGATTTCAAACAGAAATATCCACATCTAAGACTCTACCTAGAGCCATCAGAAGCTGTCGTTCATGAGGCAGGTTATCTTGAAGCCAAAGTTTTGGATATTGTTCACAATGAGATAGATATAGCCATTTTAGACGCTTCAATAGAGGTTCATCTAACCGATATAATGTTGACAAAACAGCCACCAAAAGTCAGAGGAAGCGTTAAAGATGGAAGATATACATATCAGTTGGCAGGTTGTAGCTGTGCGGCAGGAGATATTTTTGGTACTTACAGCTTTGAAAAACCTCTAAAAGTTTCAGATAAGATTATATTTGAGAATAAGTTAGCATATACTATTGTAAAAACAACTACTTTTAATGGGATAAATCCTGCTAATTTAGTTTTGAAAGGTTAAAAATGGTTGATGTTTTAATTGTCGGAGCCGGAGGAGCCGGGCTTGTTGCCGCTCTACATGCTAAAGCTTCCGGTGCTAGTGTTAAGGTTATCTGTAAATCATACCCGACACGCTCACAGACCTGTATGGCTCAAGGTGGAATAAATGCCGCACTCTCTCATGGCGATGAAGATTTGGTAGAGATACATGCTCAAGATACTTTAAAATCTTCACAAGGTTTAGGCTCAAAAGAGGCTATCGATATGTTGTGCTTTAATGGTGTTGAAGCAGTAGAGTGGCTCGATAGAATCGGTGTACCATTTAGTAGAACATCAGATAACAAGATAGCTCAACGTCGTCTAGGCGGTGCAACACACGCACGTGCCTGTTACGCACAGGATTATACCGGACTTAAAATTCTTCATACACTCTACGATCAGTGTAACAGAGAGGGGATAGAGTTTTGCAATGAGAGATTTTTATTAAATATTATGACACAAGAGAGTGACTTACATGTAAGCGGTGTGACTGCCTTAAATATTAAAACAGGAGAGGTAGAGAGTTATGAGGCAAAGAGTGTTATTTTGGCAACGGGCGGATATAGTCGCCTTTATGACAGACACTCGACTAACGCTACTAACTCTACCGGTGATGGCATAGCCGCCGCTCTTCGTGCAGGTGCAAAACTTAGCGATATGGAGTTTGTGCAGTTTCATCCGACAGCTCTTAAAAACTCATCAATTCTTATCTCAGAGAGTGCAAGAGGTGCGGGTGGACATCTGCTAGATAAAAATCACAAACGCTTTACGGACGAGTTAGCCCCTCGTGATAAATTATCACAGGCTATTTTAAAAGAGTTAGAAGATGGAAGCGGTGAAGTCTTTTTGGATATTCGTCATCTTGGAGAGAAGTTTATAGACGAGGAGCTGCCTCAAGAGCGAAAATTGGCAAAGCTGTATGAAAATATAGACCCTGTTAATGAGCTGATTCCTATAAAACCTGTTGCACATTACACCATGGGAGGAATAGAGGTAGATAACAGCTCACAAACAGCCCTAAAAGGTCTCTTTGGTGTAGGCGAGTGTGCCAATCATAATGTTCACGGGGCAAATAGATTGGGTGGAAACTCTCTTTTGGAGCTTATAGTTTTTGGGAAACAAGCTGGAGAAAATGCTGCCAAATATGCCAAAGAAAGCACCTTTACATGTAAGAGTAAAAGAGTTTTTGAGAGTGACAAAAAGAGTATTGATGCTTTAAGAGATTTTGAAGTAGAGATAGACTTTTATGAAAAAAAGAGAGCCATAGGGGAGCTTTTTTATAGATATGTAGGTATAAAACGTAACGAAAAAGAGCTTCTTAGTGCATTGGACGAGATATTGAAGATAAAAGATGAGCTTTGCAAGATGGGTATAAGAGATAAATCACAGATATACAATACAAACCTCATTGAGTTTTTGGAGTTTAAAAATATCTTAGAGATAGGTGAAGTGGTTATAAACTCTGCCATAAAACGCAAAGAGAGCAGAGGGGCTCACTTTAGAGAAGATAAACCTTTTCAAGATGATGAAAATTTTGCCCTGCATACGATAGCAGATAACAAGTCTATTAGCTTTGGAGGTGAGATATGAGAGTGCATATAAAACGTTTCTCTTTAGATGATGAGATAAAACAAGAGAGTGTCACTTATGAACTAGAGGCAAAAGAGCAGACACTTTTGGCTATATTGCAAGAGATAAAAAGCACTCAAGATAGCTCTTTAAGTTTTACATCTAGTTGTCGTTCATCTGTATGTGGAAGCTGTGCTATGCGTGTTAATGGTGTGGAAGTCTTAGCATGTGCCTATAAGCCAAAAGATGGAGATGTTGTGGAGCCTCTAAAAAATATGCCTGTTATAAGAGACCTTGTAGTAGATATGGACAAGGCACTTACATGTAACACCAAAGCAGCAGCGTTTAGTTCTAAAAATAGTAAAAATATAGCTCTTTCGCCAGATGATGAGAAGGTAAATGAGCTGCAGAGTGACTGTATTTTGTGTGGCTCATGTTATAGTGCATGTCCTGTTTATGAATCAAATGAGAACTTTATAGGACCTTTTGCCCTAACTCGCTCTTGGCGTTATGTTAGTGATAAAAGAGAGCAGGATGTAGATCAAAAGATAGAGGCAATCCAAAAAGACGGTATCTGGGACTGTACGCTATGTAATGAGTGCGTACCGGTATGCCCACAAGGCATAGCACCAAAACAAGATATAATGATGTTACGCTCTAAAAGCGGTGTTATGGGTCATATTGATCCAAATATGTTTGGCGGTGGTCTGGATTTTGGTACACCTACATTTTAAGGGCATCTCTGTTATAATTTTCGTTATAATAAACAGGAGAGCATTATGGCTAAAGAACACTCTTTTGACATCTCTGCAAAGATAAACTTACAAGATTTTAAAGATGCCCTTAATCAAGTCGATAGAGAGGTTAGCAACCGTTATGATTTCAAGGGAACGACTTACGATATTAACTACAAAGAGAGCGAAAAAGTTCTTGTTTTAGTCGCTTCTAGCGATAACAAGCTTGAGGCTCTTTTTGATATAGTTGTAGCAAAACTGTTAAAACATAAGTTATCATCAAAAGTTCTTGATGAGTTACGGGTTGAAGATGCAAGTGGCTCAACTAGAAAAGCGACCTATAAGGTGGTGGATTATATAGAGTCTAAAGAGGCTAAAAAGATTACTGCCGAGATTAAGAAGATGAAGCTAAAAGTTACTGCACATATAGAGGGTGACAGTATAAGAGTCAAAGGAAAAAATCTTGATGACTTACAAAAAGTTATAGCACATATCCGCTCCGGTGAGTATGAAGCTCCGCTTATTTTTGAAAATATGAGGTAGATGATGACAAAGATGACAATAGCACAGGCTGCTGAACACTTTAAAGTCTCAAAAGAGGCTATTCACAACCGTATTAGAAGAGGCTCACTAGAGAGTGTTATGGAAAATGGAGTAAAATATGTCAATATTACTCAGGCAAAAACTACGGCACGAACACACTCTGATCAGAGATACTATGACTACATAGAAGAAGAGAATGCAAGGCTAAAAGAGCGTGTAAACAGACTCGAAAATGAGACAACATCTCTTCGTGATAAACGTGAAGCCGCACTAATTGCAGAGCGTGAAAAGATAGAGCAGATATACAAAGAGAGAGATGAACAGTTGCGAAGCGTTTTGCATGTAGTAGCTTCAAAATTTCTAACAGCTCAAAATATGAGTCAAGTGATAGATGATGCAGTAAATGAAAATGATGCAAGTGAAGATGCAGAAGTCATAATGGAAGTACCCATAAAAGTAAAACAAGATGAGAAAAATCTAGTCTCACTGAAAGAGTTTTTAAAACTGAAAAAATACAGCAAGAAAAAAGCGAAAAAAGTAAAAGAGCGTTTTGAGAAAAAAGCCCTTAAGCAAGATGAGCGTATATCTGTCAAAAAAGATAAAATCTTTTTACGCCCTAGCGTTTTTGATTATAGTGATTTGCTCTAGGACGTCTGCGACCTCTCTTGTAACAGCTTTGGCAGATACCGTAGCCGTAATTTGGCGGGAGTGTTTTAGCACACTCTCTACAGCGAGGTAAAAAACGGCTCTGTTTTAAAGAGTTTTCGATAAATCGGTTAAGAGATTCTCTTGTCTGCCTAGCTTTTTGCGTATCTAAAAAATAGTCCTCAAAGCGGTAGCTAAGCCAGAGATACAGAGAGATCTCTTTTACATAATCTTCTGCTTTTAAGAGATCTTCCATGCTCTGTGCATACTCTCCAAGATAGTGCGGTGTCAAAAAGTTTACTATCTTTGCTCTCTCAATAAGCGTAACATAACGCTCATAAGCATTTAAAATATACTCTGAACGAGTTGTTAAGGGAGCGGTTGCTAGATGAAACTTTGTATTTAAGTCTAACTCATACCTATCTACTATCTGTGCCGCTTCTAACATGCCCTCTAAATTTGTAGCTATAAAAGGTCCGTCAAATTTCATATTGGTGACGAAAAATTTTAAAATTTCACTAAGTGAGTTCTCTTCCAAAATACCGCCTACAAGCTTTATATGCTCAAGGTTTGCCATAACATTAAAAGGTATCGTTATCTCTTTTGCCGGTCTGTCGTAATGTTTGTGGATTACATGTAAAACATCAGCTCTTAACGCACCGACATATCCGGACTCACTCATCCCAAAACGTCCTGCACGACCTGCTATCTGTTGAATTTCAGAAGAGTTTAATTCACGCTGTGTCTCCCCGTCAAACTTGTCTGCTTTTGAAAACAGTATGGTTTCAATAGGCAGATTTAAACCCATTGCTATCGCATCTGTTGCTACAAGTATATCGCTCTCGCCTTCACGAAAACGGCGTGCCTCTTCACGTCTAACCTCTGGGGATAGATTGCCATATACTACGCTGACTTTATGCTTTTTTGATAACTGCTGTTTGAGTTTTAAAACACTATTTCTTGAAAATGCTATAACGGCTGTTTTTGGTTTTATATGCTCTATTGATGTTGCACTCTCTAGTAGATGTAGAGGATTTTTACGATTAAACTCTATTATTTCAAGCTCTTCACCTAGATAATCAGCTAGAGCTACAATCGCATCTTTGGAGTTTTTTGAGCCTGTCATTATAACTGTTTTAGCCGGTGCTCCTATTATTGCATTTGCCCATGCCCAGCCTCTGTCTCTGTCATCTATCATCTGAACTTCATCTATAACGCAGACATCAACATCTATCTCGAAGCTAAGCATCTCTATGGTGGAGCTGATATGTGACGCTTCATCATCTAGTATCTGCTCCTCTCCCGTTATCAAAGAGGCATTTAGACCTTCTTGTTTAAGATCTTCATACCCTTCTAAAGCCAAAAGACGTAAAGGAGCAAGGTAATAGCCCGTATCTGCACTCTTTAGTTTCTGCATAGCCTGATAGGTCTTTCCACTGTTAGTCGGACCTACATGTAAGATAAGTTTTCTACGCATCTCACGTGCTAAAGGAAAAAGATTTTTAAAGTCGCGTATAGTACGGGCTAGTAACTCTTGACGTTGACGTTTTATCAGTAGTGTTTGAATCTTTTTGTTAAAATTGTAGATAACTTTTCTCTTCATCTTTGGTGAGATGGAGAGATTTTTATGAATTAGAGGCAGAAGGTCTGCGTATATTCTCTCATATATCTCTTCTTCGCTAAAGTGCAGAAGCTTCGCACTGTGTTTACATGTAAGAGCTAAATCTTTTAGCTCCTCATTGAAATGTTTAGAACTCTCTTTGGTTTCATTCTCAATAATGTTTTCTATATACAGCTCATCTTCTTGCCAAAGTGATTTTAAAAACTTCTCTTTATCTAACACTACCGTAAGAGTATAATCTATACTCTTTTGTGTAAAATCTAATTTATGTTTACATGTAACATATAGATATATCTCATCTTCACTCTGCGTCAGCATCTCTAACTCAAGCTTACTCTTTAAAACTTCACTAAGAAGAGTGTTGTTTAGCTCTGGATATAAGCTTTTTGAGTATGGTGGCAGCTGTTTTAAAGCACTAACAATCTGTTTGGAGCTTAGATAGCGGTGTTTATGCTCTGTTATAGAGTGTAAAAATTCATCTATCTGCTTCTGTTTTGAAATTTTTAGTTCATCTTTTAGTTTTGAAATCTCTATGATAATCAGTTCATTTTCATACTCATACAGATAGTTATAAGAGAAAGAGCGAGTTTTTAGAGTATGGATTTTTTTAAAACTGCTGTCAAAGAGTCTATACTCAAAAGAGGCATTAAATTCAAAGCGATCCTCTAAATCAAAAACTCCCTCAAGTGATTTTTCAAGAAGCTCTTTTTTCTTCTCAAAACGAAAATGTTTTAAAGAGGACTCCATCTTTGAGATAGTTATCTTTTTACTTTTTATATCTATAAAAGAGTTATACAGGTGAGTAGCCTCTTCGTTATTGACATCTAGTTGTGCTATAAGCTCATTTATCACATCTTCACGCTCTCTGTCTGGTTTTTGAGATTTTTTTGAGAGATAGATATGATTTTGTGCTTTAAAAAACTCTACAATATCTCGTCTTACATGTAAATCAGCCTCAGACCATAACCTTCTAAATAACTTTATAAGTCGAGGTCTCTCAATAGAGTCTGGTACAATAGCTAGAGCCTGTGAGAGCTGGATAAGCGTTGAAGTATCCAAACGCTCTATTGCATCATCAAATCCATCTCCGTCAAAGTAGTGTCTGATCTGTTGATTAAGCTTGGATTTTCTCTTTTTTGCCATGGTGTAATACTACCAAAAGTTTCTTATAAGATACAAAGTTCTATAATAACTCACTATGAAAAATTTAATTATACTATCTCTATTGGGTTTGGTGTTTGGATCTGCTCTGTTTGGTGCAGATAATAGCAGGTGGATACGCCCTGCAGATGTTCCCGTCCCAAAAGACAATAAAATAACACCAGAGCGTGTTAAGCTCGGTAAATATCTATATTTTGATACGAGACTATCTAAAAATGACAGCGTCTCCTGTGCAACATGTCACTCCCCCTTCACCGCTTGGGCAGATAAGAATGATAAGGCTATAGGAGTCTATAACAGACAAGGTACAAGAAACTCGCCTACTATCTTAAACAGTGCATACAATCTTCGTCAATTTTGGGATGGACGAGTTAAAACGCTTGAACAACAGGCGTTGGGTCCAATTCAGGCAAATGTAGAGATGGATATGAATCTAACAGTTTTGATTGAAAAACTGAAAAATATCAGAGGTTACGTTAAGCTTTTTAAGAGTGCCTATGGTGATGAGGGTATAACGAAAGATACTCTTGCCAAAGCGATAGCCAGTTTTGAGCGTAGTGTTGTCTCAAAAGGCTCACCTTTTGATAGATTTATAAGAGGAGATAAAACAGCTATCTCTAAAAAAGCACAAGAGGGCTTCAAGCTCTTTAGCGGAAAAGCACGTTGTAATTTATGTCATGACAAGTTTAATTTTACAGATGGAAGTTTTCACAATATCGCTTTAGGTGACAGTGATATAGGGCGTTATGCTATGAAAAAACGTCCGGCTTGGTATCACGCTTTTAAAACACCTACTCTGCGTAATATCGCAAAAAGTAGTCCATATTTTCATGACGGTTCTGTAAAAACATTGGTCGAGGCGACAACTATCTGTGCAAATGGCGGACGTTTTAAAAATGATAAAAAGAAGTCTCTATATATGATAGATAACCATATAAGTGCAGATGAGATAGAGTTGATTGTAGCGTTTTTGCAGACACTAAGTGAAGAGAGTTTAGATATTAACATACCAGATAAATTTCCACAATAAGGACAGAGATGAGAAAATTTGTTACTCTTTTTATAGCTCTCTCTTTTGCTACGTTGTGTATGGCAAAAGATGTGATAATTGATCAAAAAGATAAAACTTTTATTCCCACAAAAGTTACCGTACATGTGGGTGACAACATAGTTTTTAAAAATAGTGACGGTTTTGCCCATAACGCTTTTAGCGACAATAAAAACAATGAATTTGACATAGGTATGCAGAGACCCGGAGAGGATATATCTGTTAAAATGAAACATGTCGGAATTGTTGAAGTAGAGTGTGCAATACATCCAAATATGCACCTTAAAATAGTAGTAAAATAACCATATTGATTCATATAGATATACTGCAGGTGCAGATTGAAGACTTTGTCAAATGTTTACAAAAGAGACGTTTTTTTGAAGCTCATGAAGCGTTAGAGTATATCTGGTTTCCTCTGCGTAATAGAGAGCTTCAAGAAGTCAAACTGCTACGTGGATACATAAATGCAGCCGTTAGCTTTGAGCTATATGCTAGAGGACGAAAAGAGGCTTCGCAGAAAGTGTGGAAAAATTTTATAAAATATCAAGAGTTGATTGAAGATATACACCCGCAACATAAGAGACACTATAAAGTAGCAGAAATAGAGATTTTGAGGGCAAAAAAAGAGCTTTTTTGATAGATTTTCAATATAAACTTATGGTAATCTTCTATCTTTAAGTGGAGGATTATTATGAAAAAAGTAGTTGTTATATCTTTAATGGCGGCATTAAGCTTAAGTGCGACAGATTCAGTAGAGAAAAATCAGTTTAAAACACATACTGAACTTAGTTATGTTCAGACTCAGGGAAATACGGATACGGACGCTTTCTCTTTAGATTTTGCAGGTTCAAAAGCATGGGATAGACACTCTTTAAAGTTGGATTTAGATGCTCTTTACGGTACAGACAACCACATCGAGACAAAAAATAAGATTCTTGCAGAGTTAAATTATGATTACCAATTTGCCAAATATTTTACTATAAATTATCTGCTTGGTTATAAAAATGATAAATTTTCAGGTTTTGAGTATCAATTTTATACAGGTCCCGGTGTTAAGTATATAGCACTAGATTCCAAATCTCAAAAGCTTGATTTTCAGGTAAATATTCTCTATAACTCTGATGAGACAATGAATGTATATACCGACAGTAATGGCGATGAGATAAAATACCCTTATCCAGATGGAACATCAGGTGCTATCGTAACAGAGGGTAAAACAGATACATACAACGGTTTTAGTGCCAAAGCAAATTATTCATGGCAGATTGTTGAAAATCTGAAATTTATTCAAGAGTTGAGTTATAGAGATGATTTTGATGATACACAAGCATATTTTGCTTTTTCAAAAACAGCTATAGAGACTAAAATAAGCGATATGTTCTCGATGGGTATCAGCTATAAAGTTGATTATACAAATATGCCGCCATCAGACAAAGAGTACTCAGACCGAACGTTTATGACCTCTTTGATTATAGATTATTAGAGTAAGTTTCTATTTTGCAGCTCTTAAAAAAGCTGCAAAAGTTAATAGTGAGACAATTGAGGCAAATAAAAATATATATTGCGGTAAAAATTCATATATATAACCGGATGAGAAAGCCCCTATAAAGCCACCAAGTCCATAAGCTATACCAAAAAAGAACTGTTGTGTTAATTTTCTGTTTTTATAGAGCGTAAACAGATAGCTGATAGCAGCCGTATGAAACAGTGCAAAAGAGAAGGCGTGAAGAGCTTGTGTAAAAAATAAAACAGTTAAATCTTCAGGATAGAGATAGACAAGAAACCACCTTATTGCCGTGGCTAAAGCTGTAAATTGTATTACATGTAAGAGATCTCTTTTAAGAAGGGGTCCTTGAAAATAGAACATAAGTATCTCAATAATAACTCCAAATGACCACAGATAGATAGTCGTATCCATAGAGATGTTATGATCAGTAGTATAGATAGTAAAAAAGTTATAAAATGGACCAAAACTCACCTGCATAAGTAAAAATCCCAACCATAGCCATGGGTGAGTAAATATATTTAGTGAAGCTTCACTGATATTTTGTGCAGAGGAGTGCTTATGCTCTTTGTGTGCTATTATAAAACCAAAGATTGCCGTAAAAGCAACAGTTGCGATAAGATAAAAGATAGCTATTTCAGGGTACGTTAGGGTTTTAACCAATACCAAGGCTACAAGTATAAATCCAACAGAGCCAAATAGACGAATTTTCCCATAACGCTCTTTACCGATATTTTCCAGTGCAATAACTTCAATATATGGCAAGATAAGACTAAGACCTATACCCAAACCTATGTTTGCTACCAAAAGAGACCAAAATAGGTGAAGTGCAGGATAAAACGAGACAACACTGATAAATAGCAGTATCAAAGCAGAGTTGAAAATATTTCGATTAAGTTTTAAACCTTTTAGAAAGATAAAAGGGACGATAAAACGTATAAGTGGAGCACTAGCAAATATAATACCTATCTCTGAAGGGGAGTATCCAACCATATCAAGGACTTTAGGAATAAAGATAATATAGATTGCAATTATTGAAAAATAGAAGAAGTAAAAAGAGCTAAAAAGATATGACATCCGTAATTATACCTCATATATCACATTTAAGGACACCTCTAAAAACCCTAGTAAGCCTCAGCGATAGAGAGAAATTCATAATCAAGGCAGTTATTGTAAGTAATAGCCGTAGCTATTGCGTCAATAACTAACGCAGAGTATGTGT
>WFND01000147.1 GCA_015484575.1 Helicobacteraceae bacterium | reverse complement strand
CTTATATAGTGATGGTTATAGTAAGAGTCTTTCTTTTTATATCGTTGAAGCATCTTTTTATAATCAAGATTTGGAAATATTTTATTTAATACATGTAACTCATTTTCCAATATCTTTAAATTTTTCTTTTTACTTAAATGGGGTTTTAAGACAACTTTAAAACCTAGCCTATTTATAGCTATCGGTTCACCGTTTACATCAAAAATATTTCCTCTTATAGGTGGTATAAGCTCTGTTTTTATGGTATTTCTATCTGAAAGAGTATTATAAAATTTATTTGACTCTACAGAGAGATAAAATATTCTGACTAAAAGGGATAACCATATTATGCTGAAAATAGTTAATACTATCTTTGTTCTCATGCAGGTAGCATAGCATAAACAATATCATAGTTTACTAATAGGCTTGTTATGCAATAGTGTATTTTCAGATAAGAGTCACAATGAAAAATTCGATTAATATATAATATATTACATGTAAGTCAATATTTGGTATCTGTAATAAAAAGATATTTGAGAGAAGAAGAATAAAAAGATAATAACCTATATAAGCCAGAACTATAAAAAGAAGTTTAAGACAGCTGCTGCAGACAATATTTTGTTTTAAATATGGAATTACAAATATATATAAAAGTGTAAAGTAAAAAAAAGTGCTTAAAAACAGATACCCCTTCTCTTCCTCATAGACAATAAGCAATATAGCAAAAAAAAGTAAGGTTTTGAAGTTGTTTAAGCTTCTAATTTGAATAAAAAAATAGAAAATAACTCCAAACAGAGGAGGAATAAATAGATATATACTGCTTAAACTCTCATATAAGAGAAATAGCGGTAGCAGTATAATGCTATCTATAAGTATTTGATTAGTGAAACTTCGTTGCATATAGGAAAGTGTTTACATTTAATACAGTCTGCCCAAATTTTATGTTCGGGAATAGACTCTTTTGATATCTCTTTAAAGCCTAAGCTTTCAAAAAATGACTGCTGATACGTTAAAGCTAAAATCTCTTTTAATCCCAAAGAGATACCCTCTTGTTCGCTAAGTTTTATAAGTTTTTTTCCAACTCCCTGCCCTCTTAATTTTTCATCTACTATCAAAGAGCGTATCTCTGCCAATTTTGGCGAGTGTATGTGCAGTGCATTGAAAGCTACTATCGTTTCATCTAAAATACCCACTGTATATGAGCGAATATTTGTAGCTAGTTCATCATCACTGCGTAATAAAATGATACCGCTATCAATCTCCGGCGAGACAAGTTTTTGCATTTGAGGTATATCGCCAAGCTTAGCTTTTCTATAAAGAATCTTCAACATGTTCTCTCTTAAATAGTGTATTGTAAATTGTATCACTAAGCTTTGACAATCCTCTTTTTTTTGTATTTGAGACAAAAATAGCATGAGGAAATTCTCTTTTTAGCGCAACTTGTTCTTTCTGATTTAGCTTATCTATCTTTGTAAATATCTGTAAAATGACCTGATCTGGAGTTATATTTTGTTCTAAAAACTCAAAAACGGAGTTATCTATATCAAGATGTGGATGACGTGCATCTATAAGATGAATAAAAAGTTTAATCTGTTTTCTTGAAGAGATGAAATCAGTAAGGTTTTTTTCCCAGTCTGCTTTTATTGATTTAGATACTTTTGCATATCCAAAACCCGGTAAATCAACAAATTTAGCCTCATTTTTTATACTGTTTTCACGATCTAAAAATATCACTTTAAAGTAGTTGATAAGACGTGTTTTCCCCGGTGTTGATGAAACTTTTGCCAAAGATTTTCTATTTGCAAGGGCATTTAACAGTGAACTTTTGCCAACGTTTGAACGTGCCATAAAAGCAACTTCGTTTTGATACTCATTTGCCGGAGACAGTTTTACATTTGGTGCTGATGTTTCAAATGAGGCATCTATTATCTCTATCATTTTTTATCCTCTATCTCAAAAATCATGATAACGGGTCTATTTTTAGCACCTTTGGCAACTGCCGTACCTTTTAACATATTTACGCTAACTTCATCTCCGACTATCTTCTTCTTCTCATTTACCTGATACAGCTCTACATCCCCGATAAATTTATACTCTTGTTTGTCTGGAGAGAAAACGGCACTTACTGCTTTTCCTCTAAAACTTGAGTTATCTTCAGCCGTCATAAAAAAAGTGACATTGCCGTCTGCTATATATTTTGTAGGATGACGCTGTTTATCTATGTATATAGTAACTTTAGAAGCATTCATCTCATCTGTGCCTTTTGTTATTTTAACATCACCGTTAAAGATAGATATACCACGTTTTTCATCTGCCTCAAAACTGTTTGCAACAATTTTAAGTTCTTGTGCAAAAAGCACAGTTACAGAGATTGATAATAGTAAAAATAGTCTCATTTTTTCTCCAATTTATACGAACCGCTGACTTGTTTTGCCAGAATTATATTCTTTTTTGTATTGAATTTTAGTTTTTCACCTCTGAAATAATCATCATTTGATCTCATAATGAAATCTCCTTTGGTAGTTAAAACAGAGTTATTTACATCATATTGAGCCTCATTAGAGTTAAAAGAGAGTCCACTCTCTTGAGCATAAATAACATTTTTATTTAGATATATAATATCATCTTGAAAACGTCCTAAATCAGCGTGCATAACCTCTATCATACCTCTTGAGGTATCTTTATATGTTACGCCTTTGACCTCATATCTGTTTTCATATCTCTCTCCTATCTCTCCTTCCAATATACTCTTGACACCGCTCTGTTTTACATCATATATATGAAAATTTTTTAACTGTAACTGTGCTACCTCTTTATGATCCGGCACATCAAGTTTTAACGGCTTAAAAAAGAGAAAAACGGATAAGAGAAGCGATATTATTACGATAAAAAAGAGATTTATGTTCATCTATTTTATACACCTGTCCAAAGTGAGAGAAATTTATCTTTCATATTATTTAATTTCAAAATATCTTCTATCATCTCCCTGACGGCACCGTCTCCGCCATTTTTAGATAAAACGGATGTAACTATATTTTTAATATCTTCAACACCGTCTGCCGGTGTATATGAGTATTTTACATATTTTAACATAGCATAATCATTCAAATCATCTCCGATTGCCGCCATCTCATCTGCTGAGATATTATGCTCTTTTGATATATCTTCTAGTAAAGCTTTTTTATCTTTTACACCTTGATATAAAAACTTTATACCCAGCTCATCTGCACGGCGTTTTACCACTTTTGACTCACGTCCTGTTATGATTGCTACATCTCTTCCCATCCGAGTCCATGTAGCTATCGCCAGACCATCTTTTACATTAAATGTCTTAGTCTCACTGCCTTCACTGCCGTAGATAATTTTACCATCTGTCAAACAGCCATCTACATCCAAAACTATTAATTTAATCATAAAACACCTTTTGTGCTTGGAACCGATACTCTCTCATTTATCTCTACTGCACGTCTTAGAGCAACTGCAAATGCTTTAAATGCTGCCTCTATTATATGATGCCTGTTTTTACCTCTTTGCATAACAATATGTGCTGTTATACCGGCATTTAATACTAAAGCTTTAAAAAACTCTTCTGTTAATTCTGTATCAAAATTACCGACAGTTCCATTGACTGGAAGTTCAAAATAGAGAGATGGACGGTTACTAAGATCTAAATCACAAGATACTCCGGCCTCATCCATAACAATAACCGCATTACCAAAACGCTCAACTTTTTCAATAGGATAGATACTCTCTCTTAAAAGTTTACCTATGACTATACCTATATCCTCAACGCTATGATGATCATCAATATGAGTATCGCCTTTACATGTAACGTTTAAATCTATAAGTGCATGTTTTGAAAAACTCTCTAACATATGATCTAAAAAGCCCACTCCGGTAGAGATACTGCTCTCCCCTTTTCCGTATAATCTAAGTTCTACCGTTATATCTGTCTCTTTTGTCTTACGCTGTAAACTTCTCATGCTACTCCCTTGTTATAATTGTATTTTTCAGTCTGTTTTCTTGTATAAAATCTTCTACCTCATCAGCACTTTTAAAACCTGTTATAAAGACTCTAAAGAGACGTTTTTCACCATCATCTATATCTTTTATGATAGCTCTGTATCCTTGAATTTTATCATACTTCTCTTGTGTTAAAATAGCACCGTTAAATTTTGAAAATGAGCCTACTTGTATGGCAAAAGAGCCTAAAATCTTCTTCTTAGGTCCTTTTTTTAGTTTCTTTATCGAAGAGATGGATTTTTTACCTTTCTGCTCAAATCCCAATATCTCAAGTTTTATATCCGTAGTGCCTGTCTTAATCATACCTAGCTTTTTGGCAGCTGCTTTTGACAAGTCTATAATTCTTGTATCCACAAAAGGTCCTCTATCATTTATACGAACAACAGCAGAGCGACCGTTTGCTTGATTGGTAGCACGTACTATTGTATTCATCGGCAAAGTTTTATGTGCTGCCGTCATAGAGTTCATATCATACTTTTCACCATTTGAAGTCAGTTTTCCATGAAAATTTGGACCATACCAACTAGCTCTGCCGTAAAACATCTCTCCTACATGAACAACACTTGGATAGTACCTCTTTCCATGAACAGTATAAGGACGCATCGTAGCTTTTGAGTATTTGTGTTTTTGCTCTTTTTGTGAGGTCTCTTTACCGTGATAGAGGTAGCCGTTGCGGGTTCTTGTACTACAAGAGCTAAATAGTATTAGTATAAATATTAAAGATAAAACTTTAATCATATACATGAAGTTTTGCACCTATCTTAATACGAGAAGAGGCTAACTCATTCATTCTTTTAAGATCTTTTATAGATATTTGAAAATTTCTAGCGATAGAACTCAGCGTATCTCCACGTCTTACAACATATAGTGCATCAGATGTCAAAGGAGGCGTATTTACAGGAATAATAAGACGCTGTTTTAGAGATAATCTACTACTTTTTAGATGATTAAAGTCCATAATCTTTTTATATGAAATGCGATACTTAGAGCCTATTTTAGATAAATTATCTCCTTTTTTAACGGTATGAACCACATATATATTTGATAAAGGCTTAGGTTTATAATACTTTTTAAAAGCACTTAGCTTATCATAGGGAATATATATCGTATAATTTTTGCCATAAGGCGGTACAAAGTCATATTTTAAATGGTGGTTATACTTTATCAACTCTTTCGTAGGCAGATTTATAGATTTCGCAACACGACTTAATCTCTCACCGCTTTGAACAGATATGGACGCAATCGAGTAAGCATTAGAGCGGTTTAATATATAAGCATATCTGTTTCTAATAAGATAACGTTCATCGCTTCCCAATATGGCAAGAGTTAAAATCTTACGAACATAGAGGCGGGTCTCTTTTGGTATATATGCTTTTTTGGGGTCTAACAGCTTTTTTATGTCATCACTTTTAGCTCTTTTTATGGCTCTTTGAAGTCTTCCCTCTCCACAGTTATACGCCATCGCTGCAAGATACCATTTGCCAAATTTTTTATGCAGTTTATTTAAGTAAGTAGCAGCTGCTTTTGTAGATTTGATTACATCTCGTCTCTCATCTACATAGCTATCTATCTTAAGCCCATGTATTTTTGCGGTATTTGGCATAAACTGCCATAAGCCAGATGCTCTTTTTTGAGAGTACGCTTTTATAGCAAAATTAGACTCCGCCATTGCTAAAAATAGAAATTCAGATGGAATTTTAGATTGTGTTAAAATATCTTTAATAATTGGAATATATAGATAAGCTTCATCCATTGATTTGAAAAAAGTCTTTTTTCTATGCGAAACTTTATATTTCTTAATTGTTCTTGCGAGTACTTTATCATTTAAAAATGAGGAGTCAATATCAAAACTTTTTAAGATACGACTCTCATGCTGATCGTTTGAATTAAAAGTCAAAGCAGCAAAAAGAGATTGCAATAAAAAAAGCATTACAACAGTATATTTCATCTAAACACCTTGTTTTAAGTAGCTCATTTTATCTAATTTTTGCTTTAAAAACTAAAAAGTCTCCTTGCATTGCCTGTGGTAAGGGCTTGTAAGTCATCTATCGGTATATCTAAAATTTCACTCATTTTTTCTATAACTAAAGAACAGTAGGCGGATTCATTTCTCTCTCCTCTGTGAGGGTGTGGCGTTAAGTATGGACCGTCTGTTTCTATTATAAGTTTCTCTTTTGGTATTTTTGGAAGAATATTTACCAATTTTTTCGCATTTTTAAATGTTAATACACCGCCAATTCCAAAATAGAAGTTACTCTCTGCTAAAGATAGCAACTGTTCATCTGCATTGAAACAGTGAAGCACACCTCCGACATCCTCTGCCGAACTCTCTAACAGTACCGCTTTAGAGTCGCTACTAGCATCTCTTATATGTACAATAAGAGGTTTTTTATAATACTTGGCAATCTCAATCTGAGCTTGAAAAACTCTTATCTGTTCGGCTTTTTCTCTCTCTTTACTCTCATCGCTACCCTTTAAGCGATAGTAATCTAACCCACACTCTCCTACTCCAACACATTTTGGATGTGAAATATAAGCGTGAAAATCCAAAGAGTCAAACTCTTTTATGTCATAAGGATGGACACCGACAGCAAAATATATATCTTCATACTTCTCACTAAGCATAACTGCCCTATCTAGTGTTTTAGGGTCAGCACCCGGGATTATATATCTATCTACTCCGCTCTCTTTTGCACGAAAAAGCACCTCATCAAGATCATCGGCATATCTCATATCATCAAGATGTATATGTGTATCAATTATCATTTCAATAAATCCTTTGCAAAAATCTTTGCCTCTTTTGTTATAACATCACCACTTATCATTCTTGCTATCTCATCAACTCTCTCTTGTTTATTTAAGATATTTACATAGCTGTATCTATCTTTTGAGACTAAAAAGTGCATCTCACCCATTGATGTTAATTGCGGTTGATGTGATATAACAAAAATCTGATACACCTTGCTTAGACCTCTTAGCACCTTAGCAACACTCATAGACTCTTCACCGCTCAAATTGGCATCAATCTCATCTAGCATAAGAACACCATCACTCTTATCGATAAATTCGGCATGAACTGCCAACAGAGCAAGTCTTAAACGGTTAAACTCTCCTGAGCTTAAAGATAACACAGATGTATGATTTAACTCAATTGTAAGTAAATCCTGCCCCAAAACACCAATATCCACTCTTTGCATCTGCAAACTAGCATCACTTAAATAGAGCTGTTTTAGATACTCGTTTAATTTTGCCTGTAGATTTTTTAGTGATTTTTGGCGTATTTTACTCAGAGTATCTGCACTCTTTTTTAGCCTTACATGTAAAGAGTTTACTTCAACTTCCAAATCACCTTTTGTAAGCTCTATATTTTCATAATATTTCAACTCTTCTCTCTTCTTATCCCTGTAACTTAGTATCTCTTCAACACTTCCATAACGTCTTTTCAACTCTGATATAACTTCGATACGGTTTAAAACCTCTTCTATATCAATATCATCTAGCTCACTAACACGCATCAAAGCGTTATCAAGATGTGAACGTAACTCATTCATGGCATCATCAAAAAATGAACTCTCTATCTCCAAGAGTTCAAGCACAGACGCTATGCTTGATTCAAATGAAAATATACCCTCTGCCTCGGCAATGGCTGATTCTATCTTCTCACGTTTTGAGAGGGATTTTTTTATCTGTAAAAGCGTCTCATCTTCACCTTTTGTCGGGTTTATCTCATCTATTTTAGCT
>WFND01000146.1 GCA_015484575.1 Helicobacteraceae bacterium | reverse complement strand
TATTAATACATAAATATTTGGAGAAATTATGATTTATCATCATATTCACTCGGAAATATTGTTAAAAAAACTGTTGTCTATGCAAAATGAGTTACTTCATAAAAAACATCTTCTTGAGATAATAAAAGATGAAGAAAGATTTTTTTTAGACTATGCAAATGCAGAATTTGTAGGTATATCGCTTTGTGGAAGAGACAGCTTTTATGAGTTTACATGTAAGATAGGTGATGATTATAATCTTATAAAACTTCTTGAACACGTACAGGTGAAATCAGAACGGGTAATACGAATATTGAGGCACTTAAATCCACCTCTAAAAGTTTTAGATGCCGATGAGTTGTGTAGATTTTTTAAACTTCATAATATATGTGAAAATATACATGATATTATGGATTCAAAAAAGCTTATCATTAGTTTTCTTGAGACTGATGATAATACTACATCTACTGTGCTTATGATATTGAAAGCTAAAAATTATCATGATGACAATATAAAAAGAAGTTGTGAAGTTGCTAATGTTTTGTGGGAAATTATAGCTCCCTTTTATGATAGAGAGACAGGAACTATATATCAACACTGCATATATGAAGATGTGATGTTTGAACATCTAAGTCCACGTGAAAAAATTATTGCTCATGCGATGACAGAAGGTATGAGCCAGACGCAGATAGCTAAAGATACTTCACTTAGTATAAATACAATAAAAACCCATATTAAAAGTATATATCTGAAATATGGTGTCAACTCTCGTATCGATTTTATAAATCATATCTTCAAGCGTTAAATTTTTTCAATATATCACCCTTTTGGGTGAAACATATTTTTTTAAAATATTATATAATGGTCTAAAGATGAAAAAAAGGTGTGTATTATGAAATTTTTTCTACAGATAGCAGTCATATTTTTAACTGTGGTAAATGTTAATGCGAGTTGGCGAAGTGCTAAAGAGTATTTGACAGGTGTTTCTGGTAGTGCTTTTGGCTATAGTATAAAGTTAAACGATAGATACGCTGTCGTTGGAGCACCATATGAAAACAGTAGTAGCGGAGCGGTATATATCTTCAAAAAAGAAGATAACAACTCATGGACACAGATGCAAAAATTACAAAATCCGTATGTTCGTTTTTTTGTAGGAGAAGACCCTCCACATTTTGATGTGAAAGGCTTTGGGGCTAGTGTTGATATAATAAAACCTGCTATAGCAAATCATCCTGTAGTGTTTGCTAATAATAAAAATATAATAGCCGTAGGTGCACCGGATACTTACTTAAAAAATACAGATAATGGAGACAAGCATGTCGGTGTCGTATGTCTGTATGAGTTAAACGACTCTCTACAGTGGGAGCAGACTCAAAAATGTATGTATAATAACGAAGGAAATTTTGGTGTCAGTATAGCTTTGTCAAATTACATCTCTCCGGGAAGAACTAGAGTTTCTTACAACGATGAGTTACATGTAAATCTGCTTGTAGGAAATCCAGAATATTCACAAAACCCATATATTCATAATGGAGAGGTGACTCTGTATGATTATAACTCATCTGGTTCGTGGAATATGGTAGATGAGGAGATTAGCCCACAAACTATGGATAATGTCAATTTTGGTAAAAGTGTTAGTGCATATCAAGGAAGGTATGTTGTAGGCTCACCGGGCTATGACACACGTGATGTTGATGAACTTGGTTCTGTTTACATATATTTGGCACCTTCAAATACACTCTCTTTGGACCAACAGCTGATTCCGGTTCAAAATAACAATAACAACGGCTGGGGATTTGGTACAAGTGTAGATATTTACGGTGATTTACTTATTGCAGGAATGAAGCACCTTGACGGTGGCTCTAATCCGGGAGCGGCTTATGTCTATGTTTTTGGTGAAGTATGGGAAAAATTAGCACTTTTACAGCCTTCATCTATTAATGACAGTGTAGATAGTGCATATATGAGTGTTGCGATAGATGAAAATTATGCTGTTTTTGGTTTACCCGGAGTAGGTTATGATACCGAGGAGGGACGAGTTTTTACAGGAGCAGTCAGTATCTTTAATCGTGTTAATGATAGTTTTGTCTGGGTAGAGAAAGAGAGTCTTGGAGACTCTCAACATTTTTTTGGATATGGAATCGGCTTGTATGAAAATATACTTTTTTTAGGAGACGTTTCAAATAACAGAGTTATTCTAAATGAAGATAAACCGGATATAAATCCGGCAATAATCATGTACTTGTTAAACTAAAAATGATTTTTAATTAATTTTTGTCACTCTTTTTAGCTACAATACTAGATAAAAAAGAGTGAGGTGTTATTTATGCCAAAATGGATTCGTCTTGGTGTCGGGTTTTTATTGCTCTATAGTGCTCTTATAATCAGTGCTTGTGAAGGGATGAATCATGCCTTCAAATAAAGAGTTTAACAGTGCGTCTCGATACGTTCCTGAGAGACAAAAAAATAGATTTGTTAAAGATACACCTTTTTTTACAGGATCTCTTTTTCTGCTTATAGGCATCAGTTATCTCTCTTTTGCCATCAAATCTTTAGGGCGGGGAGAGAGCTTTTATTTTCTAACTTCTTTGGTGATATTTTTTGCTTTTATCGCCTCTTTTGTGATGTTACGCAGAGGTATGGCACTCGAGAAGATATACAACAGCTCTAAATATGCAAAAGCCCCAACCTTTCCTTTAAAAACTATTGCTGCCGTACTGTTGGCTTTTAGCTCAACTATTTCTGCTTATATGGGTGCTTATACGCTGTTTCCATCTATTATGATAGGTTTAGCCGTTGTTTTGGGGTGGTATATGTATTACGGTTTTGACCCTAGAAAAGATAAAATCAGTGGCTATGAAAACTCTAAGTCCGCAGAGCGTATAATGAAGCTACTTCTTCAAGCTAGAGAAGATATTGATATTATTAAAAAGAGTGCCGATGATTTAGGCGAGGGTGATATTAAAGTATCTATGTTGGATATGGCAAAAGCTTTTGAAAAGATAGTAAAACATATAGAAGAAGAGCCGGATGATTATGACAGAGCCAGAAAGTATCTTGTGAGTTATCTAGCAGAGTTGAAATCTATGTCAGAGACCTTTGTTAAGCTGGATAAACGTGGTAAATCAGAAGAGATGAAAGAGTCGTTTTTGGAAACTTTGGCAGAGAGTGTGGATAAGTTAGACTCTCAATATGAAAAACTTTTAGATGAAGATATGCTAGATTTGGATATCAAACTTTCAGTTATGAAAAAACGTTTACAAAATGAGGAGTAGATAGTGGATATAAAAAATGAGTTGCAGAAGATAGAGCTAAAAGATGAAAAAGCCGTAGATTCTTTAGTAGAAAATATTGATTTAAGTTCAAGTGCTTCTATTATTCACTTTGGAGCAGGAGCGCAAGAGGAACTTACAACTGTCTCGTCAGCTATGCTTGAAGGGGTAAAAGGCAAGGATTTAGGAGAGGCAGGAGGGCCACTTCTAAATATGATAGCAACTATCAAAGGTTTTGATGTAGCGGCACTCGATCCAAATAAGGAACTTGGTTTTTTTGATAAGCTTTTAGGTCGTGCAAAGCCTCTTGTTATGTTTTTAGAGAAATATGAGAGTACCAAAGAGCAGATTGAAGCTATTACAGATGAGTTAGAGAAACAGAAAGGGACACTTTTAAATGATATAGAGTCACTGGATCGCTTGTATGATGCAAACTTAAGCTACATCCATGAGCTTGAAAATTATATCTTAGCAGGTGGTAAAAAGATTGAGATGCTTGATAGTGTAGATATTCCTCTTTTGGCAAAAAAAGCCAATGAGAGTGAAAATATGCTTGAAGCACAAGAGCTAAAAGATTTACGTGCTTCAAGGGATGATTTTGAGAGACGCGTACATGATTTGATGCTTACTCGACAGGTCGCTTTGCAGTCACTTCCATCTATCCGCTTAGTTCAAGATAATGATAAAACGCTTATAAACAAGATAAATTCAACACTTGTCAATACTGTACCTTTATGGAAAAATCAACTAGCACAGACTATCACAATATATCGCAATCAAAAAGCCGGTGGTGTATTAAAAGAGGCTATGGATTTAACAAATGAGCTTCTTGAAGCAAATGCCAAAAACTTAAAAGATGCAAATCGCCAAACACGTGAACTTGCAGAGAGAGGTATTTTTGATATTGAGAGTATAAAACTTGCAAACAGATTACTTATAGAGACCATAGAAGATGGTATCTTGATAGCTGATGAGGGTAAAAAAGCACGTGCAAAAGCAGAGGTAGAGTTAGCGGAGTTAGAGCAAGAGTTAAAAGCATCTCTCATAGCAACAAAGGTGCATAAAGAGACTCTTGAGAGACCAAAAGAGATAGAAAACAAGGAGGCATAATATGGGTTTTTTCGATAAGATAATGGGTGAGTTCATCGATGTTATTGAGTGGACTGATGACAGCAATGATACGATGGTTTATCGTTTTGAGCGTTATGGCAATGAGATAAAAAACGGTGCAAAACTGACAGTAAGGGAGTCTCAAGTTGCCGTTTTTGTAAATGAAGGCGAGATAGCTGATATTTTTGAAGCCGGTATATATGAGTTAAAGACTCAAAATCTACCTGTTATGACAACACTTAACCACTGGGATCACGCTTTTAACTCTCCGTTTAAAGCTGAAGTATATTTTTTTAATTTACGCCGTTTTGTTGATCTGAAATGGGGTACAAAAAATCCTCTTATGCTTCGCGACAAGGAGTTTGGACCTGTGCGAATTCGTGCTTTTGGTACGTATGGAATCAGGATAGAAGATCCGGAAACATTTTTAAAAGAGATTGTTGGAACAGATGGGTATTTTACCGTTGATGAGGTTAGTGATCAGCTTCGTAACCTAATAGTTTCACGTTTTGCCACTATTGTCGGTCAGGCAAATATTCCTATCTTGGATTTGGCTGCAAATTATGAGCAGATGAGCGAGTTTGTAGAGGAGAAAATATCTCCGGAATTTAGTGCTTATGGACTTGAATTAACAAAACTACTGATAGAAAATATCTCACTTCCGCCAAATGTAGAAGCGGCATTAGATAAGCGTACGGGTATGGGATTAACAGGTAATTTGGATGATTATCTAAAATACCAAGCAGCAGAGGCGTTGAGTAATTCCGGTTCAGGCTCCGGTGCAGCCGGTGACGCTATGGGTATGGGTATGGGGTTTGCTATGGCTCAACAGATGGCAAACTCTCTTGGTGCAAACTCTGCCCCACAAGCACACACTTCAGCCCCGCCGCCACCAATTCCAAAAGCACAGACCTATCACTTTGCAATCAATGGAGTATCTAAAGGTCCAATGACACTAGAGCAGATAAAAAGTGCAATTCACCAAGGCGAGATACTTCAAGATACTCTGGCATGGCGTGAAGGTATGAGCGGTTGGGAGAGAGCCGAGTCTGTCGATGCTCTTAGTAACCTGTTTAAAAGCACACCACCTCCGATACCGAGCTAGTCATGAGTAAAAAAGAGTATATTTTTCCATGTGAACAGTGTGGGGCAAAATTAGAGTATTCGGTAGCAACGGGTGAGCTTACATGTCCGTACTGCTCTCATGTCAATGTGATACAGAGAGCTTTTACGCAGATAGTTGAGAAAGATTATGAAAAAGCTATAAAAGAGCTAAAAAATTTCAGTGAACGTCCTAGTGAGATAACAAGCTCAAAGTGTCCGACTTGTGCTGCAACTTTTGAACTAGGTGAAGATATTCACGCTTCTGAGTGTCCGTTTTGCGGTAGTGCAGTCGTGAATGAAGTCTCTTTATATAGACCGATAAAACCACAAGCACTGCTCCCTTTTTCCATAGATAAGAAAAAAGCAAAGGCACTTTTTAAAGAGTGGCTAAAAAATAGATGGTTTGCCCCAAATAAATTAAAAGAATACAGTGCAGAAGATAGTACCTTAGAGGGAATTTTTGTTCCATACTGGACATATGATGCAGGTACTTTTAGTCGTTATAGCGGTCGTAGAGGTGATAAATATTATGTTGAGGAGAGTTACACTGAAGACGGCGTAAGTAAAACACGCAGAGTTGAAAAGATACGTTGGCATAATGTCAGCGGAGAACTTAGTAAAAATTTTGATGATGTTTTAGTCATAGCTACAAATTCACAAAAAACAGCTTCTTATAACTGGGATTTAAAAAATTTAGTAGATTATGATGAGTCATTTTTAAGTGGCTATGAGAGTGAAGTCTATTCGGTAGAGTTAGATGATGGACTCAAAAGTGCAAAAGTTACGATGACAAGTCATATACGAGATGCAGTAAAACGTCAAATAGGTGGAGATGTTCAAGAGATAAGCTCATTGCAGAGCGATTTTTTTGATATAACTTTTAAACATATCTTACTTCCTGTATATGCTTCTGCCTTTAAATTTGACGGTAAAGTATATAGCTACATCATAAATGGAAGAAATGGTGAGATAAGCGGAGAGAGACCTTACAGTATTGTTAAAATAGCTTTTGCTGTTATATCTGCTCTGCTTGTCGGTGGAGTTATCTACTACTTTTCAAATCAGTAATAGACCTTGAAAAAGGTCTAATAATAAATCTCTGTCTCTTTTGGATAACGAATAACATAAATGACATCAATATTGAGCGTTTTTCCAGCCTTAATATCAGCTGTCATTGTAAGTTTTCCGGTTTTTGTATTATAGTTATAAGGCAGATGTAATTTTTCAAGACTAACTTCAATCTCTTCTTGGGTAGAGAGTGGAATACGTTCAGTGATTTGCACTTTTTTATCCACTTTTGAACGATTTGTAAGTGTAAGTTTGAAGCCCTCTTTTTTTAGGCGATCTGAGCTAAAGATACCTTTGTCTTTAGAAAATTCATTGATTTTTTCACGCTTGGTTTCAATGTCATAATCAATAGCAACATTGAGGGTAATCTTTTTGCCGATTCTACGAATAGGTGCATTTTGTATAAGTTCTCTGTTGTGTAAAACTTTCCAGCTTTGAGACTCTATCGTCTGTTTTGGAGTAAAGCTTACGTTTTGATAGACGTAATTGCTACTGTACGGATGCCATGTTAATGTCTTGTTTAGAGATAGATTTTGCGTATCAACAGGTATCTTTTTTTGAGTGCCGTCAGACGGTAGAGAAAGGTTTTTTATATGATAACTTCTTGTTTGTGTTTTGCTTACATGTAAGGCATTTGATTTTCTTGCCATAACTGGGGCTGGAGCACTCTGCATAGCCATCATTTGGACATCTGCGTCCAAAGCTCTCTTGGCTCGAGGGAGCTGCATGTGAATTTTTCTAGGATAAAACTGTATCGGTGCTTGAATACGACCGGAAATTTTTGCAAACAGTCTTGCTTCATCTGCTTTTATATCTATTCCGCTTCTGTTTGTCAGTAAGATGTTGTGTTCAAGAGTGCTTTTGTCAATATTTAACACATATTCGCTCTTAAAATAGAGTCCGCTGTTTATGCTGAGTGTAACTTTTGATTCAGGTTTTTTTGAAAAGTAGATTGCTTCATTTGATAGAGCATATTTTGAAAATTTTGTACTAGCACTTTTAATCTCATTTTCTGTTTTAGCAGTTTCAATCTGTAATTTAGCCATATGTGACGCTATCTTATTGGCTGTTTTTATCGCCTCTTGAGCATTTATTACAACTTTGGGCTGGTATTGAGATACGATATTTTCAAGTATCGACTGCTCTCTTGTAAGTTGATTGAGTTTTACATGTAAGTCTTGTATTTTTGTATGCTCTTTACATGATAGACTTTCACTTTCACAGCTGTGTTTGTGTACAAGCTCAAGTGTTTGAGTAGAATCTTTTGCACTTATTTGAGTGTTAAATCCTATAAACGTATCTTTAGGTTCATAAGTGTAAAAACTTCTATCTGAGTATATATTAAGTGATGATGCAGATAGTACAACACAAGTGAGTGAGAGTGAGAATAAAACTTTAGATAACATCTGTTTTCCTTTTTTTTGTGCTTATCATATCATATTTTTAGCAGAAGTAAATGCTAAGTAAATAATTTAATAAACATTTACCTCTAAGGAGTACACTTTCGCCATTAGAAGTTTAAAAATTCAAAGGTGTTAAATGTATAAAAAAATAGAATCTATAAAATCAGAAATTTCAAAAGTGGTTGTTGGTCAAGACAAGATGATTGACGGCTTGTTGATAGGTCTTTTATGTGAGGGTCATATCTTGATTGAAGGTATTCCGGGACTTGCTAAGACTACCACCGTTAAAGCTCTTTCAGAGAGTTTGGGACTTGGGTTTAAGCGTGTTCAGTTTACTCCTGACCTGTTGCCGTCGGACATTTTAGGTGCGGAGATTTATGATCCTAAAAGCAATGAGTTTAAGATAAAACAAGGTCCGATATTTACCAATCTTTTACTAGCAGACGAGATAAACCGTGCTCCTGCCAAGGTTCAATCTGCTCTGCTTGAAGTGATGCAAGAGAGACAGATAACTATCGGTGAGGAGAGTTTTAAACTCTCTCCCCCGTTTTTTGTTATGGCTACTCAAAATCCTATTGAACAAGAGGGTGTTTATCAGCTTCCCGAAGCACAACTTGACCGTTTTATGATGAAGTTAAATGTTGGTTATAACACTCAAGAAGAGGAGCTAGAGATTGCAAGACGCATAGCAAATAAAAAGAGTGATACTATAAATGCTGTCGTTACTCTTAAAGAGATAGAAGAGCTTAAAAAAGCGGTGGCAGATGTTCATATCGATGAAGAGGTGGAAAAATATATCATTGAGCTAGTAAATGCAACTCGTAATCCTGAAAAATATGGACTCTCTGAGATGAAAGGGCATATTCAGTTTGGTGCATCTCCTCGTGTAAGTATAGACATGTTTAAAGCTGTTAAGGCTATGGCGTATCTAAGAGGAAAAGATTTTGTTACCCCTGTAGATATAGCATATATAGCCAAAGATATGATGCGTCACCGTATCGTACTTACGTATGAGGCAGAGGCTGAAGGTATCACTACAGATGCTATCATAGAAGATGTATTAAAAGCGGTTCCGATTCCATAATGTCTAAATTACAGAAAATTCTTGTTAAAGCAAGACGAC
>WFND01000145.1 GCA_015484575.1 Helicobacteraceae bacterium | reverse complement strand
TCCTTTTATATATATTAAAATCATTATATATAAAAAGAAGATTTATGTCAATATTAAAAGACAAAAGAAAAAGAAGTGTCAGGCACTAATTAACAGATGAAACCTCTCTTGAGGTATTTTTTCAATAAATACGTAAACCGAAGATATTTTTGAAAATTTAGGAAAAAAGGTCGAAATTAGAAAGATCTTTTTTGATTTCTATAATTATTTAAAGAGCTTTAGTTTTCAGATAAGCAGATTCGACAGCTTTTATACAACCGTTTCTCACATTTGACTCTTCTAAAGCTGCATATCCGGCAGCAGTAGTTCCTCCGGGACTCATAACAGCATCTTTTAATATGGCAGGGTGCTCATTTTGAATTAACTCAGCAAATCCACTGAATAATCCACGCATAAGAGTTATGGCGTCTGAGCGTTTCAAGCCCTGTTTTACTGCACCATCGCTTAAAGCTTCTGCAATCAGGGCAAGATAAGCAGGTCCGCTTCCGGCTAGTGCAGTTGCAATATCTAGCTCTTTTTCACTATCTACCCATAAAGTAGAGCCGATAGCACTGAAAATATCTATAGCATCTTGTTTACATGTAAGAGTTCCTGTAATAGTTGTCATAGACTTTAAAACAGTTGCACCTAGATTTGGCATAGTGCGTATGAAGTGTGAAGCTTTAATGTGCTTTGATAATTTAGATATGGATGTTCCTGCCAAAACGGAGTAAAGTACCTCTGCTTCTCCTTGTAACTTCTCTCCAAGCTCTTCAACATTTGCAGGTTTTACGCAAAATATGATATTTTTACCAGTAATGTTAAAATTATCTATAAAATGTTTCTTACATGTAAGATTTAAATTTTTCTCAAAAAGCTCCAATTTTTTCATATCTCTACCGACAACCTCTATATCGTAACTCTCTTTTAAGCCTTTAGCTAAAGAGAGAGCCATATTTCCATTTCCTATAAAAGTCAATAATTTACGCATTTTCATCTTCCGTAAAAAAAGATTTTATAACCTCTACGACACCATAATCTTGCCTGTCGTTTATTATCATCTGTGCCATTAATTTACTGTCAACATTAAATATTAGAGGTGCAGCGAAGTTTACGGTAGAATTTTCAAGAGGTTTTTGAATCATCATGATATTAAAAATCAATAGATTCGAGTTATCATCAATTTTGAGTTTTTCTTGTAGAGATTCGGGAATATCAAACTCATAATCACGAAGAATAAAAGGATTTACCAACGTAAAAGATGGTTCACCGTTTTGCGGTGATTGAAGACGCATAAACATCTCATCTATCTTTTTTAATTCTAACTTATCTATGTTCTCAAATCCAAATATAGGTTCTACTAAATTAAATATCATTTAAAACTCTCTTACATGTAAAGTTAGCACCATTTTAGCACAAGTTTTTTTAAAGTGATTTAGGTAAAATGTCTTTTTTAATAAAAGGTCGTATAAGTTATGATTAAAAGCGTGATAATTTCATTGGCAGTTGTGATATTTTTCTTAGGATGTTCAAAAGATTTAGAAGAGTACAATAAACCTGCTGCATATTGGTATGATAAGATGGTAGAGTCTGTCGCTAAGGGAAATCTTGAAAAAGCAGATGGTTACTATAGCTCACTGCAGAGTGAACATATCAGTTCTCCTCTGCTTGAAAGTGCAACACTTATCATGGCACAGGCACATATGTATTATGAAGAGTATCTTTTGAGTGAGCATTTTTTAAATGAGTACATAAAGCGTTATGCAAATCCTATCGACCGTGAATATGCAGAGTATCTGAAAATAAAAGCAAAATACATGGCACTTCCAAATCCAAGACGGGATCAGGGTCTGATAAATGAGGCAATTTTGGCTGGAGAAGATTTTAAACGCTCATATCCTCACTCAATATATATACCCATCGTAGATACTATGGTAACTCGTCTTACTTTAGCTAGAGCTTCACTCAATGAGTCAATCGCAGAGCTTTATGAGCGTTTAGATAAACCGGTCGCAGCTAAGTATTATAGATCCATAAAACCTGAACCGTGGATTGATTGGAAAGATGTGCAAAAAGCCCAATCTCCTTTTTATCGCTCTATTTTTGAAGGTGATGGAAGAGAAAGCTGGTACAGCTTCTTAATTCCTGATACACAAAGTGTCGTTTCAAGACATCCAAATGATGGAAAAATTGGATACGAAAAGAGTCTGCAACAGCATGATGAGATGAATCAAGAGATGATGCAACCAAAACAAGATAATATATAGGATACCCATGCAACTTAGTAATTATGAAAATTTTCCGACAGATTTACCTGTAATCTCAGAAGACGATATATTTTTATATCCATTTATGATTTCACCTCTTTTTTTAAGCAGTGATGTAGATATAGCAGCCGCAACAAAGGCGATAGATAATAACTCTTTAGTTATCGTATGCCCAACAAAACAAGAACAAGAGGGTAAAAGAGGGTTTGATGCTATCTATGATGCCGGTGTTATCGGTTCTGTTATGCGAAAAGTATCACTTCCTGATGGGCGAATAAAAGTTCTATTTCAAGGTCTTGCTCGTGGAAGAGTTGAGTATGAGGTTAAGGGTGATACTGTCTTAACGGCTCATGTTAGTTTGATAAAATCGACCAACTCTAGTGATCTAAAAATGGATGCCATCTTGGAGGTGGTTCGTGAAAAAGTACGAACACTTTCACAAATAAGTAACTATTTTCCACCAGATTTATTACGCACAATAGAAGAGAACCATGAATACAACCGTATTGTAGATCTTATATGTAGCTCTATTAAGCTTAAAAAAGATCAGGCATATACTATGTTTGTAGAGACAGATATAGAACAGAGATTTTTAATGCTTATTGACAATCTGATGGATGAGATAGAGGCAAATAAACTTCAAAAGAAGATTCGCTCAAAAGTTCACAGTCATATGGACAGGGTAAATAAAGAGTACTTTTTAAAAGAGCAGTTAAAAGAGATTCAGCGTGAATTAGGAACTGATACTCAGCGTGATGAAGAGATAGAAGAGTATAAACGTAAGCTAGAGTCTAAAAAAGATAAAATGGGTGAAGATGCCTATAAAGAGACCTCTAAACAGCTGGAAAGATTCTCAAGAATGCACCCGGATTCTGCTGATGCGGGAATGATTCAGACATATTTGGAGTGGGTTTTGGAGATACCTTTTGGTGATGAGGCTAAAAAAGCCCTTAAGATTCAAGATGTTGAAAAACAGCTAGATAGCGACCACTTCTCTTTGAAAAAACCAAAAGAGCGTATTGTAGAATTTTTTTCCGTTAAGGAACTTCTAGAGTTACGGGGAATATCAGATAAAGAGTCTCACGGTGCTATTTTATGTTTTGCAGGACCTCCGGGGGTTGGAAAAACATCTTTGGCTAACTCTATTGCAACAGCTCTAAAGCGTCCTCTTATAAGAATAGCTCTAGGCGGTCTTGAAGATGTAAATGAGTTGCGAGGACATAGACGTACCTATATCGGTGCTATGCCCGGTAGAATAGTTCAAGGGCTAATTGATGCTAAAAAGATAAATCCTGTTATTGTTCTTGATGAGATAGACAAGGTGGCACGTTCAGGTCGTGGTGATCCTACTGCTGTTTTATTGGAGATACTAGACCCAGAGCAAAACAGTAGTTTTAGAGACTACTATCTCAATTTTAATATCGATTTATCAAAAGCGATATTTATAGCAACTGCCAATGATGTGGGACGTATTCCTCCAGCACTTCGTGATCGTATGGAATTTATCAGTTTGAGCAGTTACACACCTCAAGAAAAATTTGAGATTGCCAAGCGTTATCTTATTCCTCAAGAGTTAAAAAAGCATGGACTCAAGGCTAGAGAAGTTGGTATTTCAAAAGCAGCCTTAGTCGAGCTTATTCATAAATATACTCGTGAAGCAGGTGTGAGAAATTTACGTCGCCGTATAGCAGACATCGTGAGAAAATCGGCAAAAATAATCTTACAAGACCCTAGTGTATCTAAGATAAATATCTCTCTCAAAAATCTTAATGATTTTCTTGACAAAAGTATATTTGAGATTGATAAAACAGATCATATAGCACGTTTAGGAGTTGTTAATGGACTTGCATGGACTGCTGTCGGGGGTGATGTTTTAAAGATTGAGA
The DNA here is from genome assembly GCA_015484575.1 of Helicobacteraceae bacterium. GTDB lineage: Bacteria > Campylobacterota > Campylobacteria > Campylobacterales > Sulfurimonadaceae > S010-53. The sequence continues at coordinate 12,633 of WFND01000145.1, read as the reverse complement.
CTATTCGCATAAAGGGCAAGGGCATTATGCAGTTAACCGGTAGTCTCGGAGATGTTATGAAAGAGTCTGCCAGAATTGCTATGAGTGTTGTTAAAACATTAATAGATCGTGATATACTAAAAATAGACCATGCCATTATCCCTTTGACTCTTAAAGAGAGAGAAGAAGATATTAAGATTGATGCGAGTGAAGTGTATAAAAGATATGACCTTCATATTCATGTGCCAGATGGAGCCACACCAAAAGATGGACCTAGTGCAGGTATAGCGATGTCAACGGCAATCGCATCTATACTTAGCAATAAAAAGGTACAAGCTGATATAGCGATGACCGGTGAAGTTTCACTCAGTGCAGATGTTTTACCTATTGGTGGATTAAAAGAGAAGCTTATAGCAGCACACAAAGCTGGGATGTCAAAAGTTTTAATACCGCAAAAAAATTATATTCGTGACTTAGATGATATACCTGATGAAGTTAAAGAAAATGTTGAGATTATAGGTGTCAGTACGGTAAAAGAGGTTTTAGAGATTATGCTTATAGAGCAGTAATCTCTAAATAAAAGATTAAAAAATTAGTTTATCTATCTGATCAATTACATCTTTTTCTCTGATTGGTTTCATTAAAAATCCATTAGCTCCACACTCAAGAGCCTCGGCTTTTTTAGTCTCATCTGTGGTAAGAACTATTATAGGCAGATGATGTAGTGAGTCATCAGCACGAACAACTTTTAGCATCTCAATTCCTCCCATAACCGGCATAATAATATCTAATAATACTATGTCAATATCATTTTGAGTCTTAAGTACAGCTATAGCATCTGCACCATTTTTTGCTTCTACGACATCACTGACTCGAGATGATTTTTTTAACATAGACTTAAGTAGTTTTAAGTTAATCATATCATCATCAACAGCAAGAATTTTCAATGCTCTATTTTCCATCACTTAATGCCTTAAATAAATTTTTCAATAATTAGACGCAACAGATCTTTATTCATAATGTTTTTAATCACATCATCAACAAATTCTCTATCTTTAGTATCTTCATCATCTGCTTGATCTATAAGCATAACTAATGATGTTTTTACAGATTGTTTTGAAATTCTATCATTAAGTTGCTTAAGCTCATCTCCTATGCTATCTTTATCAAAGAGAATAAGTTTGTAATGCTTAGTATCTATAGATAGTAGCAACTCATTAACATTTGAACTTGCTTTATAGTCAAAATTGAGATCCTCAAGAAGTCGGCTGTAAAGTTTTAAATCTATAGGATTTTTCTTTATGAGTAAAATATCATTTTCATATTTTATCTCTTCTTCTTTTTCTACTTCTTGCTTTTGCGTTGCTACAGGTTCTTGTTTTGGCTCAATATTCACTATGGCTTCCGGTTCTGTCGCTATAGTTTCTGGTTCTGTCTTAACCTCTTTTTCAACTACTTTCTCTATCTGAGAAGCATCAGTAGGAACAGATGTATCAATAATTTTATCAGAGATGAATTTATTTAAGATAGCAACAATTTCTGTTCTTACCAACGGTTTAGTTGTGTATTCATCCATACCTACAGCTAAGAATCGCTCTCTATCACCTTTTAGTGCATTTGCTGTTAATGCGATGATTGGAATATGCTTTTTATCAAAATCTTCTTCAAAATCCAATATCTCTTGCGTTGCTTCCATTCCATCAAGCACCGGCATCTGTATATCCATAAATATAACATCAAAATCGTTGTTTTTACGTTTTTCAAAGGCCTCTAAACCGTTATTGGCAAGAGTAATTTCAAGTCCTAAATCTTCCAATGTTCGTTTTATAAGTTTTTGATTTATGATATTGTCTTCTGCTACCAACGCTTTTGCAGAAAATTTTGATGTTTTGTCATTAAAATTTTTACGAGAAACCGTTTTCTTACTTACACTTTTTACTACATCAGGATCATATGAATTTAAAACAGATGTGATTTTAGTATTGTTAATCGGTTCATAAAGAACTTTTAATATATTGAGATTTAACTCATCAATCTGTTTCATATAGAATGATTTAGTAATTAAAACAAGTTGTTGAGATAATTCAGAGTACTCTTTTAAAGCCACCTCATCTACATCATCATAATCAACAAAGAGGAGATCGTAACGAATTTGTGCTTCTAAGGCATGTAGCTCTGATGTATTATGAAATACCGTATAATTTACACCTAAGAAAGTTAGATACTCTTTTAGGTAACTGTTTTGAGTTTTTAATTTCGTCTTATTTTCTAAAATCAGAGTATTGATATTGCCAAAGCTGCCGGCTAAAGATTCATTTAATGTTTCAATTTCATCAAATTCTAATGTAAAGAAGAATGTCGTACCGACACCTGCTTCACTTTCAAGGTCAAGCTGACCACCCATATACTCAATAAAGCGACTAGAAATAGTAAGTCCAAGTCCTGTACCGCCATATTTTCTAGTAATAGAAGTATCTGCTTGAGAGAAAGCCTCAAAAATTCTGGCTTTTTGCTCTTTGGAGACACCGATACCGCTATCTTGAACAGAAAATTTAATTTTTGTTCTGTTTGGAACATCGCTGTCGATACGACGTACATCAACATTGATATTTCCGCCACTGTTAGTAAATTTAACAGCATTTGAAAGAAGATTGATAAGCACCTCTTTGATTTTTGTTGGATCACCTTTGATTGGACGTTCTAGCGTAGGATCGATAAAACAGCCTAGATTGATATGTTTCTCGGAGGCACGAACGGCATAAACTTCAACAGCACTTTCAAACTCGTCAATAGGATTAAATACAATTGATTCAACTTCAATTTTATTACTCTCAATTTTAGAAAGATCAAGAATATTATTTATAATCTCTAAAAGATTTTCAGAACTTTTTTCAATAATATCTATAAATTCACGCTGTTCATCATGTAACTCTGTATCTTTAAGAAGTTCGGTAAAGCCGACAATTCCATTAAGCGGTGTACGAATTTCATGTGACATATTTGCAAGGAACATGGACTTAGCTTCACTTGCTTCCATAGCATACTCTTTATCTCGCCTTGTCTGTTCGATAATATTTTCAAGTAATGCATAAGCTTGTGCTGTTCCTTTTGTTGTTTCAAGATTTATATTTTGAGACATAATCTCTGACTCTATATTGTCATGTGCATCCTCTGCAACACGTGTAAGAACAAGCTCAAGGTTTTTAATATTTCTCTGAATTTCATTGGCTAGTAAAAATCCAAATATACCGACAAGTACAGATATTAGCCAGACTGCAATAGCAATACTTAATATTTTAATTACCTCTTCTTGAATATTGGCGGCACGAACATCCATAGCTTTAATAAGAACACTTTCTGCATTATCAAGTAGATTTGTTTTTTCAGAGATCATTGCAAACCAGATACCTGCATCTGAGTCATAGTCTCCTTTTTCAGCACTTTGCATAATATCTGCACGTTCAGTTGCAATATCTTCAAATAGCTCTTTGTTGTCTTCATCATCAAATATTGTATGTAATGAGTTACGAACCTTTGTATTGATTAGAGCATCAAAGTTATATGAGTCGGATTGACCGATAAATTTCAGCCAAGTCGTAATATCTTCGATTTTCAGTGGAGTTTTCTTGGCCAATGGAAATGTTAAGAGGTCACGTTCAGAAGATGAGTATGCTTTGGCATTTGCAAAAGAGAGATAAGAAGATGATAAAGAGGCAATCTCTGCATCCATATTGATACCGGCAAGTTCTCTTAACATTGTTAAAATTTTAAGTTGAGCTTTCCCGTATCGTTCATAAAATACATCTTCAAATGGAATTTTTTGCTCATCAATACCCGGGCGAGTCTCTTGAATTATACTCTGTATTTTAAGTATAGTTTTTTGGTGTGTGGATGCTGATTTATTAGTTGATAAAAGAGAGTTTTCCTTGATATTTTTAAAATAATTTTGAAAACTTTTATCAACTATAGCCCGTTGAGCTTTTAAAGATTTCAGGGTTGTCGGTGATGAATTCCCCATATACATTACAGTCATACCACGTTCACGTGAAATATTACTGATAAGATCATTCAAATCTTTATTTTCAATCAATTTTGCTTGAAGAAGCTGTGCATTTTTATAACTTGTATAAGAGTTATAAACATAATAACTCGCAAGTGTAAAAAGAATGAGAATAGGAAAAAAACTTATAAGTCTAAGTCTGTTTTTTAGTCCAAATTGCATTGTATTACCTTTATAGTTGATTAATATAGTTTTTATATCTGCTTAGAGCAGTTTTGGCTTTTTGAGCATCATTTGTTGTTATTAAAACTTGAAGTTCATTTGAGATTTCATTTAGACGTAGATTATCACTAATACCCTTGAACTCTTTTGAAATATTTTGCCAAGATGACGAATCAAAAGATGTTATGGCTTTTGAGATTTCATCGATATGGGCTAAAGTGTCAGTTTTAAACTCTTTTACTAAAGTTTGTACAAACTCTTTATCTACTCCTAGCTCTTGTGCTGTTGATAATATATTATAGTTTAATATATTGTCTTGAGAAATCTCTTTTTTACTCTTTTCAACTACAGGTTCTGTTGAAGTTTCTCTTTTTGCTTTTGCAATATAAGGCACTGTCTTTTTCTTGGCTTTACCTCTCTTTTTCTTTGCTCTTCTTGAAAGATTATCTCTTATGTGAATATTTTTATGGGTGTGTTCAGGTTCTGCTTCTGGTTCAGGCTCTGGTTCAGGCTCTGGTTCTGGTTCTGGTTCTGGTTCTGGTTCTGGTTCTGGTTCTGGTTCTGGTTCTGGTTCTGGCTCTGGTTCTGGCTCTGGTTCATCTTTAAACATATCTTCAATATTTAAAAAATCTTTTTCTATGCTATCATCTTCAGGCTTCTTAGCTGAGTCAAATTCATAAATATCATCATCTTCAGAGTCAAAAACAGGAGGCTTGTCCGGAATATCAAAAGAGTATATATCCTCACTCTCTTGTTCAACTTTCTCTTCTATTATCTTCTCTTTGTCAATTGACTCTGTATGAGATACTTCCTCTTTCGTGTCAAAAGGTATAAGCTCTTCTTCGGTAATTGACTCTGCATGAGACTCTTCCTCTATTACCTCAAGAGGTGCAAGCTCTTCTTCTTGTGAATAATCAAACTCTTTGCCTTCAAGTTTTGCTACAAGATGGTAGTAATATCTAAGATTAGCTATAATCTCATCAAAATCGTGTGAAGTATTAATTATTGATAAGACCTCAAAAGCATCTTCTATACGAAGATTTGCCGCAACACCTTTTAATTTGTGAGATAGCGTCTGAACACTCTCTCTATCACCCTCTTTTACCTTTTCAAAAAGTTCATCATGGAATTCATGTGATTGCTGTATGAAGTCACCTATAAACTCTTCGATTAAATCAACCGGAAGCCCCAACTCCTCAGCAGCAACATTAGGGTCATAAATATAATCTTTGTTTGTACTAAGGGTATCTATAAATTTCTGATCCTCTTTTGAAAGTTTATCACCAAGCATAGGTATATTTGGTAAATTAGATCTTTTTGGAGTAATATCGTAGGTACTGTCATCCGGTGATATATCTGTTTTAGGTGTTATAGAATCTTCATTGACTTGCGGTAGCTCCATTTTTGGTTCTATAAAAGTCTCGGTATCTAAAGCCTTTTCTTCTGTTTCAGTCTTTATAGGTGCATCAGAATATATATCATCAACATCAAGCTTAAATGGTATTTCCGGTTCATCTGCTTTTATTTCAGGTTCAAAAAGTGAGTCACTCTCTTCTGGTACATCAAAAATATCCGGCTCACTCAACTGTGTAGCAGGAATATCTTCAAAATTAGGCAAAGATACATCAGGTGGAGGCATATATGTCGGTGATGGATTTTCATCAGCACTAACGGCTATTTCAGGAGTAGGGTGCATCTCTATGTCGTGTGCTATTTTTGCATCTTCTTCTGAAGATAGAGCCTCTAAGTTGTTTAATACAACCATATAAGCATCTTGCGAAGGGGAACTGTTCAGATGAAACGGTTTTATGCTTAACTTACATGTAAAGTTATTTTTTGGGGTGTGAATAATTGCATTAGAGTCTTCAGCTTCAGAATGAAGTACAAAATCTATCCACTCAAAATTTTTAAAATTATGAATATATCCGGGACGTTTTACAAATAGATCTGCAAAATCACTACAGTGTTCAAATAGAGCTTGTGCAGAAACGAAACCTAGACGTCTAAGGTCATCATCGTCAATTCCCAAAAATTGTTTGTTGTGATCATATATAAGCATATTATTAATTACTCTCTTTCTCTAATAGTTTTCTATACTTTTGTGTAGCGTCTTCAATATTTGCACGTGATGCAGGTTTTCGTGCCGCAATATATCCTACTGTTTCATGTAAATCATTTCTAATAGGAGATATTTCTGTCTCAACCCAATAGTATAATCCATCTTTTCTAAGATTTTTAACCAATCCACGCCATGTTGAGCCCCTCTGAATGGTCTCCCACATTTTAGCAAATGCGATGCGTGGCATATCCGGATGACGAATAATATTGTGCGGTTTGCCTCTGAGTTCATCTGCACTGTAGCCAGAAATTTCACAAAATTTTCTATTTGCGAAAGTTATAATACCTTTCAGATCGGTTTCACTTATGATAACCCTGCCTGTAAATTTAAACTCTTCATCGATTGGTTTAGGACGACGCATTTTTACCTCATATCTTGAAAATATAATATATAAAACTATTTTTAACCATATTGCATAAAATACAATAAACAATGGTTTTTTTCAAATTTCTATAATATAACATAATAAAAACAAAGATATTCTTATTTATAGTATTTTTTTATTATTTTAGCATCTCTTGGTGATAATAGTGAAGATATTTCTTCTTCACTAACATTTTTTAACGCCTCAAAAGTTCCAAAATGCTTTAAAAGTGTGGTTATTTTTGCCAAAGATATTCCTTTTAGACTTAACAGTTGTGACTCTTGATCCATCTTTAGTTTACTTTTTTTATGAAATGTTATTGCTGCACGATGTGCTTCATCTCTTAAACGTTGTAGCCATTGCAGCCTTTTGTCGCTTTGTACTAGATGAAAAACATCTGTTAATGTATATATTATATCTTTTGCCTTGCCTTTTGCTCTATGAGATTTGGCATCTATCTTCTCTTTTGATATAGCAATAACGTCAAGTCTTACTCCATGTGAATTTAAAAGTTCATGTGCCAGTTTTAAAAGTGTTGCTCCTCCATCTATGAGCCAGAGATTTGGCGGTGGATTTTTTTCAAAACTCTCTATTCTTCTTGTGAGTGTTTCACGCATCTGTGAATACTCATCTCTTGAGTTAAGATGGTACAGTCTATATGAACTTTTTTCAAAAGAGTTATTATCGCACACCACCATTGCTCCAACGGGTGCTTGACCTGATATGTGAGAGTTGTCAAAAATTTCAACTCGTATTGGAAGCTCTTCAAGGTGGCATAACTCTTTGATATTTTCCCCAAGAGAGTAAAAATCATCTTGTTTTGGTCTATTTAACAGCTCTCTAGCATTTACATTTGCCAACTCAATCAGACGTTTTTTGTCTCCTATCTTCGGTACTGTGATAATAGATTTTTTTTCAAAAAGCTTTGAGAGATATTTTTGTACTATATCGATACTTTGAAAACTTTGTGAAAGTAATATCGGTGCTATTATTGGCGGCTTTTCATTTTTATAATACTCTAACAACACTCTCTCATATGCCTCATCTATGTCAAAACTCTCTTTGATACTTATAAGGTCATAAGCACTAGAAACTACCTTTCCATATCTCATAAAAAGTTTTACAACTGCTGCTTGTTTCTTATTGTAACATATTGTAAATATGTCGTAATGCTCTGTATTTGCTAAGTCTATCTGTGATTTTTCTTGACTTTTTTCTATATTCTGTATCGTATCTCGTATCTCTTTTGCCTCTTCAAAGCGTAACATCTGAGAATAAAAATACATTTTTTCACTGAGCTTATTTATTAATAATTTTTTATTTTGGATTAATTCAACTGCTTTTTCTATCTCTTTGGAGTATAAATCTATGGAGATACTCTTTTCGCAAGGAGCTAGACATTTGTCTATCTGATAAAACAGACAGGCTTTTTTTCCACCTAGACAGCTCTTTTTTTGAACAAGTTTGCAGAGTTCATATACAGAATCCAAAATATCACGAGCTCCGCTAGAGTATGGACCAAAATATTTTATGGATTTACCTTTAACAACTTTGCGTGTTATCTCAAAACGCGGATATTTATGCTCATAATTTATATATATGTATGGATAGGTCTTATCATCACGCAGTAAGACATTATATTTAGGTTTTAGTTGTTTAATAAGTGAGTTTTCTAGTATAAGTGCATCATGCTCACTCTTAACAATAATATAGTGCATAGAAGTCGTTTCATTAATCATCTTTGTTATACGAGATGATAAATTTGGGTTAGGAATTAATCTATCCGTAAAACGAAAATAGCTTTTCACCCGTTTGGATAGATCTTTTGCTTTACCTATATATAAGAGTCTGCCGTTTTTATCATAATAGTGATAAACGCCGGGTTTATGTGGAAGATTTTGTATCTGTTGTTGCATTGAGTATTGACTTTTTAAAGGTTTTTTTAGAAAAGCTGTTATATATTATGCTAAAAATAAGGCTTCATTATTAAATATCTATTCTTTATGGCAATAATATCATTGTTAACATTAAATTTTTATGGATGTGGTTATAAAGCACCACCGTTTTACCCAGATAAAAAGGTTGAAAAGTAGTGCAGTATGATGTAATTATTATCGGTGCAGGTATAGCCGGACTTTATGCCGCTATAAATATTCCAAAAAGCAAAAAAGTTCTCATTGTAAACAAAGCACAACCATGGGAGTGTAATACCTATTATGCACAAGGTGGTGTGACTACGGCTTATGATGAGAGTGATATTGAGTCACATATAAAAGATACAATGGATGCGGGAGATGGGCTTTGTGATGAGAGAGCTGTTGAAGTGCTTTCCAAAGAGAGTCAGGGAGTTATTGCCGACCTTATATCTAAAGGTTTTATTTTTGACAGTGATGAAGATGGAAATCTTTACTACACAAAAGAGGCTGCTCATTCACGTAATAGAATACTGCGTGCCGGAGGTGATGCCACAGGAAGATGTCTGCATCACTTTTTACTCTCAAACGTATCCCATCCTATGTTAGCAGGTGCAACAGTTACCGACTTGCTTATAGACAACGCCACTATTTGCGGAGTAGAGGTCTATTATCGTGACGGTTTTAAGCAGATTATGGCACCTAGAGTTATTATAGCCAGTGGAGGAGTGGGTTCGCTTTTTAGATACCACACAAATGCCTCTAGTATTAGTGGAGAGATACACGGTATATGTATAGAAAAAGGTATAGAAGTTGAACGTATGGAGATGACACAGTTTCATCCTACCGTATTTGTTGATGGTAATTTTGCCAGAAAACAGCTTTTAACTGAAGCTCTACGTGGAGAGGGTGCTTATGTTGAAGATGAAGATGGATATAGATTTCTCTTTGATTATGATAAGCGTGGTGAACTAGCATCTCGTGATATAGTGAGTCGTGCTATATTTGATTATAAAAATAGAACCAATAAGCAGGTGTTTTTGTCATTTAAAAATTTTGACCCTGAAGAGTTTCACAATAGATTTCCAAATATCAGTCTGAATCTAAAAGCTTTTGGTTATAAAGTTCCACAAGAGAGAGTCCCTATCTCACCGGCATTTCACTACTCTATAGGCGGTATTAAAACAGACTTAGATGGACAAGTGCAGAGTGTAAAAGGGCTTTATGCAGTTGGAGAAGTTGCTTCTACAAGGGTTCACGGTGCAAATCGTTTAGCAAGTAACTCGCTCTTAGAGGGTCTTGTTTTTGCTAAACGTGCAGCTAAAAAGTTATTTCAAAGAGATATGCTTACATGTAACAAAACATTTAAAAAATCCAAAGAAGAGTTAGTTCTCTCAACAGATAAAGAGAAAAAAGATGAATTAAGACGTATAATGTGGCATAATGTCTCTATCGTAAGGACATCACAGAGTTTGCAAGAGGCAAAACAATTTATAGATACTCAGCTTAAAGAAAAATTAGGCAGGATGCTTAAGCTTAGGCTTTTAACTGCCAAATCTATCGTAGATTCGGCTCTGATGCGTACAAAATCTGTAGGTGTGCATTTTATTAAAGAGGAGAGATAATGGAACACGAAGCAATAAATCTTGCAACAACATGGGTAGGATGGCTAAGTTTAGCTGTCTTTGTAGTAGCTTATTACTTTATCGCTACAGAAGAGAAATATGAAGTAAATAAAGCAAAACCGGCTCTTTTTGCAGGTACATTTATGTTTATGCTTATAGGTATATATTTTGCATTAAATGGGATGAATCCTGAAGCTTTACATGATGAGTTAGAAAATCTTATTTTAGAAATTGCAGAAATTTTCTTCTTTTTATTGGTTGCTATGACATATATAGAGACTCTGATAGAGCGTGGAGTTTTTGACTTGATGAAATATAAACTTGTTTCAAAAGGATACACATATAAAAAACTTTTCTGGCTAACAGGTCTTTTGGCGTTTTTTATCTCTCCCGTAGCAGATAACTTGACTACTGCTCTTATTCTCTCAACGGTACTTTTTACGATTGATAAGAAAAATTTTTCATTTTTAGTACCCGGTGCTATCAATATCGTAGTTGCTGCAAATGCCGGTGGTGCTTGGTCTCCTTTTGGTGATATTACGACTCTGATGGCTTGGACAGCCGGAAAAGGTCAGTTTGTTGACTTTTTATTTCTCTTTCCTACTTCTATTATAGGTTGGGGATTGACTGCATTTTTATTAAGCAAATCTGTACCGGATGGTGAACCGCATTTTGATGCTTCAAGTGAGAAAAAACCTACTTTACGTGATGGTGGAATGGGAGTAGTATATCTAGGTATTGCGACAATTGTTACGGCTGTCTTAGGTCATCAGTTTTTTCACTTTCCTGCTATGTGGGGCATGATGTTTGGTCTAGCTGTTTTAAAGCTATACTCAATTACTCTTAATAAAACAGGACAAGACAGTTTTGATATATATGTAAATATGCAAAAAGTTGAAAATGATACTCTGCTCTTTTTCTTTGGTATCCTTTCTGCTGTCGGAGCACTTCACTTTTTAGGCTTTTTACACTATATACACTCTCTTTACGACTTAATCGGTCCAACTGCCGCAAATATCGGAGTAGGGTTTATATCTGCTATAGTAGATAATGTTCCTGTGATGAGTGCTATTTTAAAATCATCTCCAACTATGGATATAGCTCAGTGGTTGCTTGTAACTTTAACTGCCGGTATAGGCGGTAGTTTAATTAGTTTTGGTTCAGCTGCGGGTGTCGGTGTTATGGGAAAACTTCGTGGTATCTATACTTTTGGAGCACATATGAAACATGCTTGGACAATTTTAGTCGGTTATATAGCTTCTATGATTGTCTGGTATATACAGTTTGAGCTATTAGGCTTATATTAATAACTCTAGTATGAAGTTCTTTTTTGAGCTTCATTTCCTCTTTTTTATCTCTTTTAATGTATCCTTTCATAAATAGACTTGTTGCGAAATAGGAGTGTATCATAAACTTTACACATTTGTTCATAATCAAGGCAACACGACGCAGGACTAGCCGTAGCCAATTCAAGGAGTGTTAACGCAGAGTATGGGCAAATGTGTAAAGCCCGAAGGGTAGGCTTTAAAGCAGCAATCTTGCACAAAATTTTTCATCACCGTAGCTTTGGCTACGCTTCAAAAAAAGTTTTGCACAATCTCACTACTTTAAAGCCTATTTATGATATATCCTTATATTGCAACAAGTCTATTGTCACAATTATACTATAATTCGACTCATGATTTATATATCTTTTTTGTTAGTTACTATTTTAATCTTATTTTTTGCTTTTTATCAATGGCAATACTTTATGATATTTTCTCCAACATATTATCGAGAGGAAGATATTTGCGAAGATTGCAGTATGTTAAGCTTAGTAAACAGTGATGGTATTAAACTAGAGGGTGTTGTTTATGAGCCTAAAGATGCAAAGAGTAGTATTTTGTATTTTGCAGGAAGAAGTCAAGATAGTGTAGGTACGATCAATAAGCTCTCAAAAGCTTACCCAAATACTAGAGTTGTTACATTTAACTATCGTGCTTATGGTAAAAGTGAAGGTGTGGCTAGTGAGAAAAATCTTCTTAAAGACGCTCTTGAAATTGCCTCATTTGTAGAAAAAAAGTATGGTAAATTTTATCTTTTAGGTTTTTCCATTGGTTCTAATATTGCGGCATTTGTTGCATCTAAGATGGAAGTAAAAGCTCTTTTTATGCTTGGTGCATTTGATTCTATAGCATCATTAGCTAAGTCAAAATTTGTAGATAAAAGTTTTTTTCCTATGATAGACCTATCGAAAATATTTAGATATAAATTTAGAACTATAGAATATGTTAAAAATGTTAAAGCTGATACATATCTTTTTGTAAGTAAGCAAGATGATATAACATATATAGAAAATTCAAGAGTTTTAAAGAAAAGTATAAAACATCTGCTTTACTATAAAGCTGTCTCTTATACACATCTGACGCTGC
>WFND01000144.1 GCA_015484575.1 Helicobacteraceae bacterium | reverse complement strand
TAAGTGCATTTAATTTACAAAAAGACAAAGTTATCTTTAAATATGATGAACACTATACGATATTCTAGATGTGATTGCTCTACAAGAAGATTCCAATAAGAAACTAGCATCATTTTCTATTTGCCAAAAAATGCTTAGATGGAGTGGTATATAATCATCCTATTATCTGTGCTAATGCTAGCACGGAATTTAATTAGCAACTCTGTGATAGCATCCTGCTAACATAAATTTATTGAACTGTATAGAAATGTAGGTAAGAAAATTAATCTTAACCCACCTATTTGTAGGGTGTTGTCAAGATATATATAGCTGTGTATTTAAGTTTATAAACGCGATCCAGGCGTGCGCCTTCGACCACTCGGCCAGCTGTCCATGTTTTTTATAAGTGGTATTATATCAACAATAACTAAATCAATGCTTTTTGACATAAGGCGGTAGAGGAAATTTTTTATAATCCGGAATAAGATAGGCTTCATCAATCAACATATCTACAATGGCTTTAAATACGCGAACTGCCGTAAGCGAAGCAAAATGGCTTTTTTTGGGTTGAGCTACGGTTACACCAAGAGTATATTTGTGTGTGTCATCATCTATTATACCTATAAATGAGCTGTTGTATTTGTGGACATAATGTCCTTTTTCTACAATGTGTGCCGTTCCTGTTTTGCCGCCTATCTCAACTCCTTCTGTTCTAGTACCCACACCTGTTCCTTGATTTACGGTTTTTATTAAAATCTTTTTCATACGCTGTGCCGTGGAGGGTGCGATAATCTGTTTCGCCTGTTCATGTCTGCTTTTTATTAAATGTCCAAACTGATCTATCTCTCCTTGTACAATATACGGTGTAACAATTTTACCACCGTTATTAAATACATTATAGGCTTTTACTAATTGCACCAGATTTACTCTTATACCGTATCCATAGCCGACTGTTGCCTTATAAATAGAGTAGTTTAACTGTCTTAAATTCGGCATGCTTCCTTTACGCTCATACGGTAAATCTATACCGCTAGATTTTGTCAAACCAAATTTATGAAATCCATCATATATATCAACACCGCTTAATCTCTGTGCAAGTTGTGCCATACCGATATTTGAAGAGTACACGATAACATCTTCAGCACCCAGCCAGTCAAACTTATGCTCATCGGTAATAACTTTTTTATCAATCTTATATTTACCGTTATGACCGTTTACAAGCTCATAAGGATTTACAAGTTTTTTATCAAGAAGTAGTGAAAATGTTATGGGCTTTATGACTGAACCCGGCTCAAAACTATACTCTATCGCAGAGGTATTAAGAGATGGATAGTCTCGTTTATGAATCGATTTTGGATAAAATCTATTTGAACTTGCAAGTGATATTATTTTTCCTGTTTTTGACTCCATAAGAACTATAGAGACTTCATTTGCCTCTAAAGTTTTTTTAAACTCTTTAACAATTTTTTCTATTTTTATCTGTAAAGTTACAGGTATATTTAGTTTTATATCATAACCGTTAATCGCCTGTTTCGTAAAACTTTTTCTATTTAAAATCATGTAGTTATTTACATCACGCATTGCAAACTGTTTTCCATTTTGTTGAGCACTTAGCTCATCATCAAAACTTTTCTCCAGCCCTTTTACTCCAAAAACATGAGTATAACCATCCTCTTCTACTTTATGAGGATAACCTATAAGAGGTGTTAATAATTTACCATAAGGATACTCTCTTGTCTCACCGCTCTCTATAATACTAAGACCTTGCAAAATACGCTCACCGTGACGACCTTCATACTCAACAAAAACTTTGTATTTCAGTAATTCAAACGCCAAAGATTTTAGATATTTTGCAGTTTTTGGATCTATCTTATAGCTTAAAACAACAGTCCCGTGTTTTGAATCTATCTTTTTTCTAATTACGCTCTGTTTTATACCGCTGTAGATACTAAAAAGCTCTATAAAAAGCTCTTTTTTTTGTGGATCGATATTTTTTGTATTTACCATAGCTTTATAAAGTTTTTTTGTAGTAGCTATATGAAAACCGTCTGCACTGATGATACTTCCACGCTGTGCTTTTGTGGACTCTGAAGTAAAAAGTGATGGAGTTTTTCTACTTTTAAATGCATTCAAAAACATCACACTTAAAAAGATGGCAAATCCAAAAAGTAAGATGGCAAAAAGAAAAAGTATCTTTTTTGAGCGGTTCTTATTAATCATATGAAATTGTATCGTTATATTCTTACACTTTTAGATAGAATTGTACTAGAGGAGTATATTATAGAAACTTTTATTATTTATTCAATCGGTATTATGTTTAGTGTTTTTACTATCTATTTTATTGGTGTTTTATTGGCTCCGTTTGCTCCAGATAGTATTAAAAATGAGCATTTTGAGTGTGGTTTACCTGCTAGCAGCAGCACTCCAAAAAGGGCTAACTTTGGCTTTTTTATGTTTGCTATTATGTTTATTGTAGCTGATATGACGGGTCTGTTTTTTACACTTTTTGTTTATGCAGACAATCTACATGCTCAAATTATTGCAACTGTTTTTGCTCTTATTATGGCTTTGGTTATCGGCATATCTATGAAGGAGTCAAAATGACTCCTTTCTTGCCGACAGGCAAAGCTTTAGTGACTGAGTATAATTTGGACTTGTTCAAATTATACGAGATTTATTAGTAGGAGTACGATTATGCTGAAAATACTTGATTTTTTTGATTATGCAAAGAGTGAGAGCTTATGGATGGCACATTTTTGTACCGGTTGCTGTTCATTAGAGATGGCTGCTGCCATGGGACCTAGATATGATTGGGAACGTTATGGTTATATGCCGACTCCTACGCCAAGACAAGCAGATATTTTAATCATAACCGGTTTAGTTACAAAAAAGATGCTTCCGGCACTGCTTCGTACTTATGCTCAAATTCCTGAACCAAAATATATTTTGGCTCTTGGTGCATGTTCGTTTGACGGAGGACCTTATAACGACTCTTTAGCAGTTATAAAAAATCCTACAGAAATTTTACCTGCTGATGTATTTGTTGCAGGATGCCCTCCAAAGCCTGAAGCTATCATAAACGGCATGGAAGAGATTAAACAGAAGATGAAAAAAGGAGTTCCTAGTGCTGCTAGTCAAGGTGGACTCTGGAAGGAGATGAAATTTTAATGGATACACTAAAAGAGATTTTATCTTCATTTGAGAGTGAATATATCGAAAATTATAAGCCTACATGGCTAAAAGTAAAGATAGCCCATAGTGCTGATTTGCTACAAGTGGCAAAAGCACTTAAAGAGAGTGGATTAAAAACTATATCTACCGTATCTGCAACAGATTTTATCGAAGATAATCGTATCGAGATGAATTACTTTTTTGAAGATATGCTAAATAGACGAAATTGTTGGCTTAAATGTGATATTTCCAGAGAGCTGGAAAATTGTAAAATAGACTCTATTACTCCACTCTTTAAAGGTGCTTCTTGGCATGAAAGAGAGACTTTTTCTATGTTTGGAGTTAAATTTACAGGTCATGATGATCTACGTCCTATAATTATCTCACAAGACTATTATGGTAAAAATCCATTTAGAAAAGATTTTGATTGGGATACTCATGAAGCAAATACTGTTGAAAACATCAATCTTATTGCCGATTCATTCAAAAGAGAAGAAGCTGAAAATGAGAAAAATATAGACCCAAACAGTTCTGAAACAGTCTTAAACTGGGGACCTACACATCCTGCTAGTGGACCTATAAGATTGAAGGTTCACTGTGACGGGGAGGATATTATCGGTATAGACCCGGATATTGGCTTTGTATGGAGAGCATTGGAGCATCTTGTAACAAAAAAAGATTTTGTTGGTGCTATAGTGGCAGTTGAGAGACTCTGTTTTATGGACAATATAAACTCAATGCTCAGTTACGCTCAAGCAGTTGAAGAGATAGCAGATGTACAGATAACAGAATTTGCAAAATGGATGCGTGTTATTTTAGGTGAAGTTGCTCGAATATCATCGCATATGATGGGTATGGGAGGCTTTTATAATGCAATGGGTCTGCATACCGTGGCAATGTGGAATATGGACATGAGAGAGTTTTTTTTAGACTTTTTAGAGAGTTACAGTGGTGCAAGAATAGCAACCGCATCCATAGAACCCGGTGGCGTAAGATACCCGTTGCAAAAAGAGATGCTTGTTGAACTGCAAGCTGCCTTAGATAAATTTGATAATACAAAAGAGGATATACGTGCTATTTTTGTAAAAAATCCGACAATGAGACTTCGTGCCTCAAAACTTGGTTTTATTACAGAAGATGAAGTCCATGATTATGCACTTTGCGGCGTTGTTGCTCGTGCTAGTGGAGTAAAGACCGATATTCGTATTGATGAGCCTTATGCAGCTTATGACAAGATAAAGATGGACTATGTAACTCAAGAAAACGGTTCATCGCAAGATAGATTAATTCAGCTCTTTCAAGAGATAGAGCAGTCTGTAGATATTATTAAACAGGCAAAAGAGCATGTAGAGCAAAAGATACAATCCAAAGAGTTTAATCCGATAAAAGATCACATGGTAAAAGTACCTAAAAAGCTTCCAAAAGGTGAGGCCATAAGCCGTGTTGAGTGGGCAAGAGGAGAGGTATTGATGCATCTAGTTACAGATGAAAAAGCAAAATCACCTTATAGATTAAAGATGAAAGCTCCTAGTTTTAACAACACTATGATGTTAAATCATCTTCTAAAAGGGAAAACGCTTTCTGATATTCCTCTAGTCTTTGGCAGCCTTTATATATGCCAAGGCGATTTAGATAGATAAGGAGTTATATGCAAACTTTATTTAATATAGTTGTCTTTCCCGGAATATTATATATATTGGCATGGACTGTCCTACTGTTTTGGTTTTTTAGAAAGTTTATGGCGGCTCTTCATAAAAGAGTCGGTCCTAGCTTTAATGGTCCGATGGGAACATACCAGACACTTTTTGATTTGAGTAAGCTCTTAACAAAAGAGAGCATAACACCAAAAGGTGTAAATCCATATCTATTTTCACTAATGCCTCTTTTGGCATTGAGTATCGCTATATTACCTACAGCTTTAATACCTTGGACTCCGGATATTACCGTAGCTAAAAGCAGTTATGGCTTACTTGGTCTAGTTGTTCTTATAGGAATTGAACCGTTTATACTATTTTTGACGGGCTTTGGCTCAAATAATAAATACTCTTTTTTAGGCGGTATCCGTATCTTAACACAGATGATCTCCATGGAAACATCATTTTTTCTAGCGGCTCTATCTCCAGCCATACTCTTTTCAACTTTGAACTTAAACAGTATCATACAGCAGAGTTCTTGGTTAAGTTTTGCTATTTTATTACCCGGATTTGTACTATATTTTATAGCACTTCTAGGTCTGTTAGAACAGCCTCCGTTTAATATTCCAGATGCAGAGCAGGAGATAGTTTACGGTTTTTATACAGAGTATAGCGGGACAAATTATTTTCTTTTAAAAGTCTCTGAATTTTCAGAATTTATGGCTGTTTTTGCTGGAGCTGTTACACTCTTTTTGGGTGGCTATAAAGGTCTCTTTTTTGATGGATTTAGCTTCTTATTTGCGAAGATGTTAATCGTAGCGATGATAATGATGGCTATTAGAGCTAGTACACCTCGTATCACAATGAAGCAGATGTTGATGTTCTCTTGGAAATATCTAGTTCCTCTCTCTTTGGTAAATATAGCTTGGATTATGATAGCTAAAATACTCTTTTTTGGAGGTATGTAATGGTTTTAAAACTTATTACAAAAGTGTTTCGTGTCTCTAAAGCACTATTTGTCAAAAGTCCTGCTCAAGAAGATGTAAGAGAACACTTAATGCATCCAAGTGAACGTTACAGAGGTGAACACAGAGTCAATTATGAGACATGTATAGGTTGCGACTCTTGCAATAAAATATGCCCTACACACGCCATAACAATGAAACATCTGCCTTTTAAAAAACAAAATATTGTACCGGAAGTAAATCTAAGCGTATGTATTTTTTGTGGACTTTGTGAAGATGTATGCCCGACAAAACCTGAAAAATCAATCGTTCTAAGCGGTGGTAGATACGACATGATTACGGGAGGTTGGCACGAAGACCAAGAGCAGTTTTGGGTCAATGTTGATATACCCCAAAGCTATATAGACACAAGGCTTCAGGAGGAAGAAGCAGCTCGTGTCAAAAAAGAGTTGGCAGCCAAAAAAAGAGCTGCAGAGGCAGCCTTGAAAGAGGGAAAAATCGAGAAAAAAGAGCCTCAAATAGGCAATATAGATTTTAGTGGAGGTGAATCATGAGCATAGTTTTTTTAACTGTAGTCTTAGTATTGGCAGTAGCATCTTTAACCCTTAAAAAGAGCATAGCATCTCTTATATCTTTTGCCCTTATGATGTTAGTATTAGGTCTTTATTATATCTTTTTAGATGAAAAATTACTGGGTCTGTTTCAGATATTTATCTACACAGGCGGTATATCTGTGCTGATGCTTTTTGGTATCACACTCATAGGCAGAGAGTACAAACCAAGCAGAAAAAATCCATGGACCGCTTTTGTAGCATCTGTATTTTTTATACTTATGGTTACACTCTTTTTTAATAATCATGATTTATTGGTTTTTGACAACAATATAAATGTTGAAGATAGAGAGCTGTTTGTTAAATCATATAGTGATTTTGTAATCATATTTGCTCTCATAGCATCTAGTTTACTATACGGTACGATTAAGATGATGAGTGCTTTAAAAAGGAAACGTGATGTTTGAGATAGATATAGTATTTGCTTTTGCTCTATTTAGCATAGGACTTTTTGGTATATCTTCCAATAAAGACTTTTTACGTATTTTTTTCTCTTTGGAGATGCTGATAAACTCCGTCATAATGATACTAGCTTCTAGTGCTAAGTATCTAAATCTGGCAGACAATTTACCACTTGCTTATATGTTTATAATTATAGCCACGCTAGAAGCAGCGGTAGGTATTTTGATATTTGCAGCGGCAAACAGACTGACAAATGTCGTAACCCCTGATGAATTAAATGAGGAGCTAAGTCAATGAATATCCCAATAATTATTCTAATATTTTTACCGTTTATAGGCTCTGTTTTTACTTTTATAGTTGGAAAAATATATAAAAAATCGGCATTTATCTGTGCATATATTATCTCTATAATACTATTTTCATTAACCGTATATATCTGCATCTCATTTACACAAGCTCTTAGTTTTGATTTGGAGTGGTTTAGTTTTGGTAATATCACCCTGCCCTTTGGTATATATATAGATGAGCTATCCCTAGTCATGTTGCTTATTGCTACAGGTTTAGGTGCTCTTGATATTCATTTTTCACACGATTATATGGCTGATGAGAGAGACCAAGCACGTTATTACTCAAAAGTGCTGTTTTTTATTGGCGGAATGATTCTGCTTGTAAGTGCAAAAGAGATGCTTGGACTATTTGTAGGTTGGGAATTTATGGGCTTGGCAAGTTATCTTCTTATCTCATTTTGGCATCAAAACAGCTCTCCTGCTGATGCTGGAGTATCTGCATTTTTATATACCAAATTTGGAGATATTTTTCTTTTTGCCTCTTTAGGTATTATCTTTTATACCACAGGTACTTTAGATATGATAAAGCTAAATGAACTCTCTAGCAGTGGTGAAATAAATTCACAAGTTGCTTATGTTGTTTCGATTTTTATCTTTATAGCAGCTATTGGAAAATCAGGGCAGTTTCCACTCTTTCCTTGGCTGATGAGAGCGATGGAAGGTCCAACAACGGTATCAGCTCTTATACATGGTGCGACTATGGTCAACAGTGGTATATACATAGTAGCAAGAATGTTTGACTTTTATGTTGCTGCCGAAGCACTCGTTGTTGTAGCTGCCGTTGCTTCTCTTAGTGCCTTTATAGGTGCTACATCTGCTCTGGTTCAAAATGAGATGAAAAAGGTTTTGGCTTACTCTACTATGTCACATCTATCGTTAGCATTTATAGGTCTAGGGGCAGGTTCTTTGGCTGCGGGTATGACACACTTGATAAATCATGCTATATTTAAAGCACTGCTGTTTTTAGGTGCAGGTGCAGTTATCTTATCGGCTCATCATGTTAAAGATTTATGGCGATTGGGCGGTTTAAAAAATAGACTTATATTAGTATCAATTTTCATGGGTATGGGTGTTTTATCTCTGAGCGGTATTCCGATTTTTAGCGGTTTTTACTCAAAAGATGCCATCATAGCTTCTACACTTTTAAATCCTGAAACTCACGGCTTAATCAGCACTTTAACCATCATAGCAGCTCTTTTATCTATAGCGTATGCAGGTCGATTATGGACTCTTATATTTGTCGGCAAACCTAGAGATGAAGAGTTACATGTAAGTATCAAAGCTCCAAGTAAATTTTGGATATCCTTACCTTTAGGGGTAATGGCTACTCTAACTTTGGCTCTTGGAGTGTTTCAAAAAGAGTTAGCAGAGTTTATCACTGCTGAAAAGTATCATGAGTTACATGTAAATGGATTATTCACTTTTATGATGGGGGTTATTTTAGTATTAGGATTGATTATATATTACTTTTATGTACGTCGAACCGATTTAAGAGATAAAATATCTGCCCAACCTCTTATGAAGAGTATTCATCAAATTTTATTTAACGGATACTATATAGAGATGATGATTAACTGGTTTGCTAAAAGTATTATAGTCAATGCCGTAGCTAAAAGTATAAATTGGGTAGAGAAAAACATTGTTGATGCTTTTATAAACGGTGTTGTAACTGTTACTCATCTAAGCTTCACATTTTTAAAACACACCCATAGTGCCAAAGTATCTAACCAATCAGGAGCGATGATGTTAGGCTTGATGATGATAGTTGCAACTGTTTTAATAAGGAGTTTTTTATGAGCTATTTATCACTTATCTTTGCTCCGATTATACTCTCGATTTTTATCTATTTTTTTACAAAACAGACAAACAATGCGAAATATATAGCCTTGGCTCTTTTTACCTTTATGTTATATATGAGTATAAATATATATATGCACTTACCAGAAACCGGCTACTTGCTACTTAGTAGTTTCTTACATGTAGAGGCGTTTGATTTTAATCTGGTTTTACAAGTTGACAGATTGAGTGTTATTATGCTTATACTCACATCCGTGCTTCTTATATTGGTAGGCTTGTCAAGTTGGAGCATAGAGAAACAATCTGCATATTTTTCACTTTTGATATTCTTCTGTGGAGCAATATTTGGTGTTTTTATGAGTACAAATTTGATGTGGTTTTTTATATTTTGGGAACTTACCTTAATCCCTATGTATTTTCTAATAGGAATATGGGGAGCAGAAGGTCGCATATATGCAGCTGTTAAATTTTTCTTATATACTCATGTAGCCTCTATGCTTATTCTACTTTCATTTTTTCTTATCTACAAACAGAGTGGAACTTTTGATATGACACTCATCAAAAGCGGTGTTTTGACCACCCCCGCTCTTATCTGGTGGCTTCTGTTTATAGGTTTTAGTGTTAAGATGCCACTTTTTCCTTTTCACACATGGTTACCGGATGCACACGTTCAAGCTCCGGCACCAATCTCTGTTTTATTGGCAGGGGTATTACTAAAAATGGGTGCTTATGCCATGATAAGAATGCTTATATTGATACTGCCTCTTCAAGCACAAAAATATGCTTGGGCTATACTGCTTTTAGGTCTTATAAGTCTATTATATGCCGGTTTTATGGCACTATACGAGACTCACTTAAAGAAGATGGTAGCATACAGCTCTATATCACATATGGGTCTGGTTGCTATTGGTATATCTACTCTTAGCTATGATGGACTTAGTGCTGGAGTATATGAGATGATAGGTCACGCTTTTATCATATCTCCACTATTTTTAATAGCGGGATTTTTACATCACAAAACAGGCAGTTGGCAGATGAGAGATATGGGCGGTATTATGCAGCGTGTTCCTTATATCTCTGCCATCTTTGTTTTAGCCGGTCTTGGAGCATTAGGACTTCCCGGGACTATGGGCTTTATAGGAGAGCTGTCTATCTTGCTTAGTGCTATTGGAAAGTATGGAGTTTGGCTTATAGTTATCTTACTAGGTTCTATGCTATCTGCTGCATACCTCATCTGGACATTTCGCCGTGTTATCTATGGTGAGATGAGCGAGGTTGTTAAGATTACCGATTTTAAGATGCCAAAAGCTGAGTTTTTATCTCTAATTATTTTTTCGATTTTTATCATACTTTTTGGAATCTATCCACAGGCTCTCTTTGATATTATAAATCAAGCATTTAGTGCGTATGCAACATCAGGAGGTGCTTTATGAGTGCTTTTGTTCTGCTTTTTGCTTTAGCTATTGTATCTCTTGTTATTCATAAGTTATCCATACTAAAGAGTATCTCTATTGTTACACTCATAGCTTCATCAGCGTTAGTCTTATTGCACTTTAGCACTCCTTTAAGCGGCTTTACGTCTAGTGCAGCTATCGAACTGTTTCAAGTTTTACTTTTTACTGTTATATCAGCTGTAATTATCAGTGAAGATGAGCATATAAATATTACTCAAACTCTCTTTATTACGGCGGCTTCGGTATTACTGCTTGAGAGTTCGACACTTTTAACATTTATTATCTCTTTTGAAGCTCTTAGTATCATCTCTTTTGTGCTAGTTAGCAATATTAAAAATGCAAAACAGGCAGAAGGTGCAATAAAGATGTTTATCTCAGGCTCTATAGCAACTGCCATCATAGTTTTGGGATTAAGCATGTACCTGTTAGAAGGTCACTCCTTAAATGCTCTTATAGATGCGAAAATGTCAAATTTTGCTATTGTGGGTATCTGGATTATTATGATGGGGCTGTTTTATAAACTAACTATTGTACCTATGCACTCATGGGCAGCCGATACTTATGCACAGATAAAACCCTCACTCGCCGCTACTCTCTCTGGAGTTGTTAAAACCGTAGTGGTTGTTGCTACATTTAAGATATTTTCTCCTTTTATTTTAAACAATATTACTCTTAGTATGCCTATCTTGGCACTTTTAGCACTTGTCACTATGACACTAGGAAATTTTTTGGCTCTTTGGCAAAAAAGTGTCGGCAAAATTTTAAGCTACTCCTCTATCGCTCATGCAGGTTATATGCTGTTAGCATTTGTAGCTATACAGAGCAAGTACGCTTCAACCGCTCTGCTGTATATGGCAGTTGCGTATATCTTTATGCAGACTTCTCTGTTTTTACTTCTTGATAAATTATCAGACGGCAGAGGAGATCTAAGCTTGGATAATTTAAAAGGTCTATACAGCAAAGACAAGTTTGCTTCACTTATATTTAGCATAGAACTTTTCTCACTCGCAGGGATTCCGCTTTTAGCAGGATTTTTAGGTAAAGCTATATTGGTTTATGCTGTTGTAGATGTAAATTTAATTTTTTTAGCACTTTTTACACTGCTTAACTCTGCTCTGTCGGTAGGATATTATGCTTGGATTATAAAACATATCTATTTTGATAAAGCAGAAGGTAAAAATAAGATAAGCAGAGTATCAAATACAGCTCTAATATCACAACTTATCTTACTCTCGGGAACACTCTATTTTGGTCTTTTTGCATACAATATATTTGAGGTGGCTTTTTAGCCCCTCCAGATAAGTGATATATCTTTAACTGCTATATCACGTTTTTTAGGTCTAATTTGATACTCTTGTATCTCATAGTTTTGTAGTTCAAACTTGCTCTGTAGCTCATCTACCTTATCCTCAAGCTCTTCTTGAAGCTCTCTATAGTGCTGTTGATACTTTTTTATATCTTTTTGCACCCTTGCAACATCTGCTTTCTCTTTTGATATTCTCATGCCTTTTGAGATAGCAGAGCCAAAAGAGCGTGAGCGACCTCCAAAAAAAGTTCCAAATATGGCAAGAGAAGCACTGAGTATCGTATCTGTAGTTTTAGCACTTACATCCGACTCCTCTTTGTCTAGTTTTGCCTCTGCTCTCTCTATGCGTGAAGCTAGACGTGCCTCTTTTTTCTCATAACGCTCTTGAAGTTTACTTATAGCTTCATCTCTTTTTTGATTTAGCAGATCTTGAAAACGTACCTTAAAAGCACTTAGACTCTCTTTTGGCTTAGACTCTAGTCTTGGTGAACGTACTCTATACATCTGCAGTGAGCTGTTATTATATAGATAATTTAAAATCTTTACATGTAAGCTCTTATCTGCATTACGCTCCAAAAGTTCTGTAGGCAGTGAAGCGTATTTTGCATCTGACGGCGGTAGTGTTGATAGTCTCTGTGTGCTTATATCACTCCTATACAGCTGTGCTAAATCTATGCCCTCTTCATATATCTCAAGCTCATACGACAGCTCATCAGTCTGGTCTATACCCTTACTTGCATTGTGATAAAAAATCTCCGTATCAAATTTTAAAAAGGGGGCTAAATCTTTAGAGCTGATAACATCATAATACTGCTTAAACTCACCATTATAAGCCGACCTGCTTTGTGATAAATCTCTCTGTTTTATCTCTTGCTTTATCACTTTTTTAACGACTTGACTCTTTTGTAAACTCATTAGTGCTTTTATCTCATCACGCTTTAGAGGGCCTTTTAGATATGATAGCACCCAACGTGTTTTAAATATCTCCACATCTTCTCTATGTGCACTTTTTAAAAAGAAGGTACGTTTTTGCATATTTGACAGTTTTGTGCGTATCTCATCTTCATCTAAGCCCGAACCCAACTTTCCGCTAAGTCCATCTATAACTTTATCAATATCTTGGCGTGTCTGAAGCCGTCCTATAAACCAAGTACCGATATTTGACAATCCTTTATAGTCCAAATCAACAGGGTTTTGGGTAGATAAGATAACTCCAACTCCAAAAGCACGAGCCTGTTTTAAAAGTAACATCATAGGTGTTTTTGAAGGCGGATTTTTACTAGGTGGAAAATAGCCGTAAATCTCATCCATATATAATAAAGCTCGAAGTGCCGACGTACCACTTTGGCGTCTCATCCAAGCTATATAACGATTCAACAGCATTGTAACAAAGAACATTCTTTCACTATCACTTAAGTGAGCTATAGAGAATATACTGACTTTAGCTTTGGCATCTTCATCAAACAGCAGTGAATCAATATCCAACTCCACACCCTCAAGCCACTGTGCAAAAGATGGATTTGCAAATACGCTGTTAAAGCGACTCGCAAATTTAAAACGCTCTGAAGATGAGAAATAGTCATCAAGAGGTAAAAAACCTATTTTATCAAAAGACGGATTGATGATAGAGGCTATGAGTGTCTCAAGATTTAACGAGACACCGCCTCTCCAAGCATGGGCTATAAGAGTAGTTAAAAGCGTGTAATTTTTAGAGCCTATATCACCATCTTCGCCTATAAGTGAGAGCAGAGATGAAGCGGTAGAGCTTAGATAAGCACTAAAAAGGTCGCTATCTTGCATTATCTCATCACTTGGTGCATCCAAAGAGCTTAGTATATTTACACTTATTCCGGCACTGCTTCCGGGAGTGTAGATACTAACAGAAACTTTGGAGAGTTTTGTAGAGCGTGAAGTATCTTGTTCACTGCTATACACCCCCTCTCTCCACATATCGGCAGTCTGTTTAGCTTTATCCTCTCCAACCCAAGGAACAAAATCTTCAGGCTCATAGGTTGCACTTCGCATACATAGATTACCCATATCTCCTTTTGGATCTATCAATATAGAGGGGATATTATCAAGCATAGCTTCTTCGATAAGACCCATCCCAAGACCTGTTTTGCCACTTCCGGTCATACCGATAATAGCTGCATGGGTTGTAAGATTTTTATTTTTTAAGAGTGTTAAAGAGTTATCTGCTGTAGATTTTCCAAGATAAAAGAGAGATAATTTTTCATAAAGTTTTTTCATAAGACCTCTTAGTAAAAGAATTGTCTTATTTTACATGTAAAAAGCTTACATGTAAGCACTTTAATTTTTTAAACTCTACATAGGAGTTCTAGTAATCTCTTTGTAGGCACTAAGAGCTTTATTTCTAACTTCTAACATCAGTTTCATACTTGTTTCTGCTTTTCCTATGGCAAGAGCTGCTTGATGTAAATCTTTGACCTGTCCCGTTGCCAAGTCGCTAAGAGCCTCTTCACCCTTTAGCTGCATATCATTTACGTCATTCATAGCAGATTTTAGAGTCTGTGCAAACTGCTCACCGCTACTTTTTGTGACATCTTTACTTTTACCGCTAAGAAGATCAGCGGTTGAAAGAGCTTTGATATTTTGTATGTCAGCCATAATCTAATCTCCTTTTTTTAAGCTTGTAACAACGAAATAGCACTGTTTGCCATCTTTTTTGCACTGTCAAATGCCGCTACATTTGCCTGATATGAACGTGTAGCTTCTACTAAATCGGCCATCTCTATGACAGGATTAATATTTGGATATGCAACATAACCGTTTGCATCTGCATCTGGATGTGTCGGATCATACTTCATTTTCGGTTCACTGTCATCACGAACTATCTTGTCAACTATGACACTCATTATAGCAGGATTTACTTTTTTTCCCTCTTCATTCTCATCTAAAGGATCTGAATATCCTAACTGGTTTGTATCTTCTTTAATAGCTTTATTATATATATCATTAAAATTTATAGCCTTAAAAACAACTTCTCTACGGCGATACGGTCCACCCTCATCTGTTCTTGTCGTCTGTGCATTTGCTATATTTGAACTGATAGTATTAACTCTTGCACGTTGAGCAGATAGTCCGTATGCACTTATATCAAAACTATTTAAAAAATTCATCTTCTTATCCTATATTTATCTATGTTTTAGCCGAAGCATCAAGTACGGCTCTAAATATTGCGGCACTCTTTTTACGAGCACTTACAAGTGCTGAAAACATCAGGGAGTTTTTGCTGAGTTCTGCTGTCTCTACATCTAAATCCACACTGTTGCCATCATTTTTAGCTGCATGGCCATCTCTAAAATATAAAGTTGCTTTTCTTGCCTGAACACTTTTTTGAGAGTGCATATGAGAGGGATCTGTAACTGCCATCTCAAGCTGAGTGTTATGTTTTTTATAGAGTTCATCTCTTTTTTGTATCAATGTACTTTGAAAATCAACATCTCTAGGTCTATAAAAAGGTGTATCCACATTTGCAATATTGCCGGATATTAAATCTTGACGCATAGCACGATAATCAAGTGCCGCATCTGCAATAATACTCGCCCGTGATATCTGAATCATTTTACATCCTTTTTATATTTGAAAATTAACAAGCAATTTTCATACCAAAAAATTAAGGGAAGCTCTAAAAATATAAATGAGCCAAACTTGAAAAAAACATACAATTACTCCAGAGTATTCAAACTAAAATATTAGATTCAAAAATCATAAACAGCTCCGTACCAATTTAACAGCCATACGACCAGATAGACATGATGATAGACCAAGTGAAAGAGAAGGAAAAAACACAAAAGGGATTAAAAGTGCTAACTTTCAAAAAAGGAAGAAAAAAGGTGGTTTTTAGAGGTTGATAAAGTCCGATGTGGAC
>WFND01000143.1 GCA_015484575.1 Helicobacteraceae bacterium | reverse complement strand
ATTTTTAACTATGAATGTTGTGAGTTATTTAAGAAGTCCGACATTATCTGAAAAAAAATTAGAAAATTTCTCATCATCTTTGATAGATAAGAGAGAGTTCACAACATCTAAAAAGAGTCACAAACCACTCTTGATTCACTTTTGGGCAACTTGGTGTCCTACATGTAAATTAGAAGCTTCCAATATTCAAAAAATATCTGAAAAATTCGATGTTATAACGGTAGCAGTGAAATCTGGAACAGATGCACAGATACAGAGCTATTTAAAAGATAATGGATTTGATTTTAAAGTTATAAATGATAATAAACATGTATTGGCATCTAAATTTTTAGTACCTGCATATCCCACAACTTTCATATATGACAGCAACGCAGAGCTAAAATTTACAGAGGTAGGATACAGCTCATATATAGGCTTGTATATAAGAATGCTTTTAGCAAGATAATACCAATCTCTACTAAGATTGGTATAAGCACTTTAAAAAAGTACTTATTGCTTATATACTAGCGTAATCTACGCCTATACAAGCGTCTAAAGATGACAATTTATCCAAAGTTTTTGAACTGACATCAGAATCAACTATAATTACAGCCAAAGCTTCACTGTTAGAGTTACGCCCTAGTCTAAAATCTGCAATATTTACACTATCTTGAGCTAAAATAGTACCCACTTGACCTATTACACCGGGAACATCAGTGTTTCTAAATAGTATAAGATTTCCTTTTGGTGCAACATCTAAGCCAAAACCGTTAATATTTACAATTCTCTGAACTTCATCATTGTAAATCGTAGCACTTATGGTTATCACTTTTTTATCTGTGGTAAGCTTAACAGTTATAAGATTTTTAAATACTTTATCATCTGCTAATGTTTCCGTCTCTATTTTTACGCCTTTTTCTGCGGCGATATATTCAGCATTTACATAGTTTATAATATCACCGCTACTCTCTGCCATAGCTCCGACTGTTACAAAAGTGCTTAATGAATCGAGATGTTTAGCTATCTCACCATGTCCGCTCACTTTTACAGAGATAAGTGGTGCACGATTCATCTGTGCTGCTAAAAAGCCTATCTTTTGACCTAAACTTAAAAATGGTTTTACAAAAGCGGGAATACTGCTCTCATCTATAGGAAGATTAAAAGCGTGAGGAAAGGCTATCCCTTTTGCCGCTTCAATAGCTTGTCTTGCAGCTTGTGTTCCTATGTTGTATTGGGATTCAAAAGTGTTTGCTCCTAAGTGTGGAGATACAACTATATTGTCTAAATCCAAAAGAGGATTGTTTATAGCAGGTTCTTTATTGAACACATCAATACCTGCAAATCTTATCTTTTTAGACTTAAGTCCTTCGAAAAGTGCATCTTCATCATAAAGACCACCTCTTGCACAGTTTATCAAAACTACACCGTCTTTCATCTTGGCAATTTCATCTGCACCTATCATACCGATAGTCTCTTTATTTTTTGGTGTATGTATTGTTATTATGTCACATGCTAAAATATCTTCAAAATTCTCTGTATAATCTACGCCTAAATCAGTGGCTTTTGATGCAGGAACGTATGGGTCATAAGCTAAAACATCCATCTCAAAAGCATTTGCTCTTATACCTACTCTGCTTCCTATATTTCCAAAACCGATTATCCCTAGTTTTTTACCTTTCATCTCATAACCATACCACTTTTCACGTTTCCAGATACGTTGATTTTTAAGATGATCATGAGAGTATGGGAACATTCTCATACAAGAGAGCATGTGTGCCATAGTAAGCTCAACCGCTGCTATTGTATTTGCCGTAGGTACATTCATAACTATGATACCCTCTTTGGAACATCCATCTATATCAACATTATCAACACCGACACCGGCACGTACAATGGCTTTCATATTTTTTGCTGCTTTTATAAACTTTTCATCTACATCGGTAGAGCTACGAGTTATCGCTATATCAGCATCTTCTATGATGTCCAATAGCTTGGTTTTATCTTCATCTGCAGCAAATATACACTCTATCTTCTCATCACCACGAAGCATCTCAAGTCCAGCTTCATGTATATGGTCACAAACTACTACTTTATATTTTTCCATTTCTCTTCCTCTTTAAATGGCATAACAGTTGCCACAATTTGATAATTTTTTAAGGTGTTTACTAATTTATTTAGCTTATTTTGGTTTTTTGAACGAATTAACAATATCATACCGTGTGAATCTTTTCTAAGAAGATGAGTAAATCCAAACTGTTTAATCTCTTCTTTAAGACAAAAAAGCTGATATGGGTCTTTGATTTTTGCTTTAAGTTGATAGATTGTCTCTTGAACAATTTTCTGATTTAGATCTATATTGATATAAATTTCATTTACAGGAAAAAAATAACCTAAACGTTCACTTTTTGAAAAGCGTTCCAACCAACCGTTGTCTTTATCGGTGTCTTTAGAAGTAAATACACCGTTTACAGGCTTCTTTTGTAATGTAGGTACCGCTTCGCCTTGATTAATTCTATAAAGCAGTAAAACTATAAAAAGTGCGACACCAACCGTGATGATTGGTGTCAGCCAATAGGCGATGCGTTGCATATTACTTTAGTTGATCTTTAATCAAATCCCCTAAGCTGTTAGAAGAGTCATCATTAAACTCATCCATTTGAGCCTGTTCTTTGATACGCTCTAATTTTTTAACTGACAGGCGGATACGATCACGCTGTGTGTCGATAACTGCTATAACAGCTTCTATCTCTTGACCTGCTTCTAGCTCTTCTACCTTTAACGGGAAAAGGTCTTCATTACGGATAAGTGCATCTACACCATCTTCGATAGATACAAATACGCCAAAATCTTTGATGTCACGGATAGTACCCTTGACAACTTCATTGGTTTTATGAGAAAGTGCATATTTTTCTATCGGACTCTCTTCGAGAAGTTTACGATTTAAAGATATTTTCTGCTCTAAGTCATTAATCTTAACAATCTTAACCTCTACACTATCACCAATTTTGTATATGTCTTTACATTTTGTATTTTTCTCCCAAGAGGCATCTTGGTTATGCAAAAGACCCTCTACACCGTCAATCTTAACAAATGCACCAAAGTCTGTTAATGATGTAATAACACCTGTAACCACATCACCTTCTGAATGTTTTTTAACAAATTCATCAAATGGTTTTGGCAATAATCTCTTGTAAGATACACGTAATTTATGAGTCTGTGAGTTTATCTCTATAACTTCAACATCAATCTCTTGACCAACCGTTAGGTAATCTTTTGGATGTTTAATATTTTTATCCCAAGTAATCTCTGAGATATGTAAGAAGCCTTCTATATCATTACCCAAATCAACAAAAACACCATACGGCTCAAGATTACTGACTGTAACTGTAATTGTGTCACCTTCATCCAACTCTGACTCTACTTCTGCCCATGGATCCGGCTGAACTGCCTTAATAGAAAGTGAAAGATGACGCTTGTCTTTATCATAAGAGATAGCTTTTACGGTTACTACATCACCCTCATTGTAAAGTTTTGAAGGATTTACGGGTCCTTTATAGCTAATCTCATTGTAATGAACAAGACCATCTACACCGCCAACATCTACAAACATACCGTAACTGGTAATTTTTTTGATTGTACCTTCTACTATCTTATTGTCTTCCATAAGAGCATCTATAATCTCTTTTTTACGCTTACGCTCTTCATTGAAAAGTTTTCTACGTGACAATACTATAGAGTTGTCTGTTGCATCTATCTTGATAACCTGTGCTTTAATCTTACGACCGATAACATCATCGCTATCTTTAAATGCCGCTAGTGAACGTGGTAAAAAGAGTGCTACACCATCTGATTCTACTATATAACCACCGCGATTTTTCTTAGTGATAACACCTTCAACGATTAAATCCTCAAAGTTATCGCCATGCTCTTTTATAAACGCAAGAGTTTTCTGTTGCTCTTGAACTTTTTTATAAGATATTTTTGGACGCTCATTATAGTAACCCGTAACCATAACGGTGATTTTATCACCAAGTGCAAAAAGTATCTCACCGTCTTCATTGCGAATCTCATCTAAAGATAAGATACCTTCTAGCTTCTCACCTATTCCTACTAATACTCTGTTGTCTTCTTCTTGAAATTCAACAATTTCACCCTCTGTGATACGTGTTGATTCTTGCTCTTTGAAAGAAGCCTCAAGCATCTCTGCAAAATTTTCTTCTTCAAACGTGTCGTTGTCTAAAGCCATACCTATTCCCTTGTTAACATAAAAATTGGCTGATTATATCTAAAAGAGACTTGTTTTTTTATAAATTATAAGTACAATTATGCAGTAATCTCTTCGATTTTCTCAATTACCTCTTTAATAATCCAATCTGGAGTAGATGCACCTGCACTAATACCGCAATTGTGCTTATTGTCAAACCACTCTTTTTTTACCTCTTTAGGTGATTCTATATGATAACTATCGGGACATTCATCTGATGAAATTGCATGAAGTTGTTTAGTGTTTGAAGAGTTTTTTCCGCCTATGATAACCATTACATCGGATTTTTTAGAGAGTGCTTTTACAGCTGTCTGATTTTCAAACGTTGCGTTACATATAGTATTAAAAACACGTACCTCTTTATGTCTGGCTATAAGATAATTTGCTATCTCTAAAAACTCTTCTATTTTACGTGTTGTTTGAGCAACAACAGCCACTTTCTCTTTTAAATCCAACTCTTCCAACTCGCTTACATGTAAGACAGTATAGACATTACCTTCTGCATAACTTTTAACACCTTTTATCTCAGGGTGTTTTTCATCGCCAAAGATAACTATATCATAACCTTCGCCACTCATATCTTCACATATATGTTGCGGTTTGGTTACATAAGGACATGTTGCATTTATTACATTTACATCTCTGTGTTTCAACTCTTTTAGCTCATTTTTTGGTATTCCATGTGTTCTTACAACGGCTGTTTCACCTGTTTTAAAATCACTAAGAGTATTTGTAAGACCTACGTTATAATCTTTTTTCAGTCTGTCAATCTCTTGAGTATTATGTATCAATGCACCGTATGTTTTAGAGTTTTGATTCTCTTCTGCTATCTTTATGGCACGTTTTACACCAAAACAAAATCCGTAATTTTCAGCCAATGTTATATTCATAACTTCACCTCGGTAATATCTGATAAAAGTTCAAAAAAGTTTGGAAATGATGTATTTATGCACTCTATATCACTAACTCTCATCCCACATCTAAGTCCGGCAATAATAAAACTCATAGCAACTCTATGATCTCCAAAGCTATCTACATTGGCAGATTGCAATTCTCCGCCTTTTATACTGTAACCGTCTTCAAACTCCTCAACTTCAATACCGCAAAGTCTAAGATTTTCAACAACCGTAGAGATTCTATCACTCTCTTTAACACGAAGTTCTTTGGCATTTTTTATAACACTTACACCACTAGCAGTTGCCATAGCGATAGACAGGGCAGGAAGTTCATCTATAAGCCATGAGATATTCTCATCCACTTTTATAGCTTTTAGCGGAGCATATCTGATGGTAATATCACCTACGCTCTCATAACGCTCATCTTTTAATTCATAAGTAATATCCGCACCCATTCTCTCTAAAGCTTTAAACGCCTCAACTCTTGTTTTATTAAACATCACATCAACTATTTTTGTAACCGAATTAGGTATTATGGCAGCTGCAACTGCAAAGAAAAATGCACTAGAAGGATCGCAAGGAACGCGTATATCCAAAGGTTTAAGCAGTCTGTCCAAAGGTTTAACCGTTGTTGTTAAATCATTTACATGTAAAGAAGCACCCATACCCTTCAACATACGTTCAGTATGATCTCGGCTAAGTTCAGGTTCTGTATATGCACAAATTCCATCTGCACGAAGAGCCGCTAAAATCATTGCACTTTTAACTTGTGCAGAAGCTATTTTGCTATTATAATCAAAAGCTTTAAGAGAAGCACCTCGAATACTTAAAGGAGCTAAATTACCATCTTCTCTCCCATCAATTTTTGCACCAATATCGTGCAATGGTTTAGTAATACGTCTCATAGGACGGCGTTTAAGATACTCATCTCCACTTAAGATAAAATGTCCTTCTGCTGAAGCTAAAAGTCCACAAAAAAGACGCATTGCCGTACCTGAATTACCACAATCTAGTATCTCAGAACTCTCTTTAATACCAGAAGATGTTATCTTGATAGTTTCACCATCATCGCTGACATCACACCCTAATTCTTTTACTATATTTAGTGTATTTAGAGTATCTTCTGCTCTTAAAAAGTTTCTGATAACACTCTGCCCATCGGCTAAAGTTGCAAACATCGCACATCTATGTGATATAGATTTATCAGAAGCAATTTTATCACTTATAAAACTAAAACTCTCTGCCTTGCTTACAACTACCGCACTCATCTCAACTCTATTCCCAACTCATTTTTCATAGCATCCAAAACTCCGCTCATTGAAGATGTTATATCATCTTCTTCTAACGTTTTTTCCAAAGATTGCAGTACAAAACGGAGACTTAACGAGCTGTTGTCTCCCAAAGAGTCATCTTTATACTTATCGACTGGATAGAAGCGTACTATCTCACTGCTTTTATTGGTATGTATAACTTTTGCTAGTTCATCATAACTTATACTATCTGGCAAGACAACACTTAAATCACGAAATGATGCCTGAAATTTTGAATACGGTTTTGCAATTTTCAAACTGTTATCAAGCATAGAAAAATCTACTTCACAAAAAAATGTATCTTCTAAATCGTAACTTTTTTGAGCTGTAGGATGCAGTTTGTAAAGCACTCCTATAACTTTATCGTTTTGTTTAATATCTGCTGATTGATAAGGGTGCATAAGGGCATTTATATTTGCACTTTTTTCTAAATCAAAGTCACCTATCACTTTAGATATTTTCTCGACAAACAGAGCAAAGTCAATATTTTCGGGGCGACCTGCATTATTTAAAGTATCACTCTCTTTTGTACCGGAAAATATAAATCCCATTTTCAGAGATTCATCACGATTTTTGTCAAAGACAGAGCCTATCTCAAAAAGAGATATAAGTTTCTGTCCACTTTTTGAGTTTAAACTAGCAGCATCAAGTAGTCCAAGAACAAGTGAAGGACGAAGAGTATTCATGGTATTTACGATAGGATTTAAAAGCTCTTTATCCCTATCTATACATGTAAATCCAAAAGATTCAAATCTTTCACGTTCACCAAAGATAAAATGCAGACTCTCATAAAATCCACTAAAAGCCGCTTTATATCTATAGTCACGACGTTTTTGATACTCATAATAGTCATCATTAAAACGAAAATTCTCTTTTAAAACAAAAGGTTTTGAAGGTATATTGTCTATGCCTACCATTCTTACTATCTCTTCTATCAGATCTTGTCTATTTGCTATATCATGACGATATTGAGGTATCACAACAGAGAAAGTTTCACTATTTGATTTTTCCACATTAAAGCCTAAACTTTTGAGTATCTGCGTAATCTTTACGGTATCAATGTCCGTACCTATAAAATCATTAATAACTTGTGCAGATATACTTACATGTAAAGGTACATGTGAATGCAGTACATCTAAACTACCGGCATATATATTTGAATTTGCATATGATTTTAAAATATCAAAAAAGTATGTTAAACCCAGATTAAGATTCGGCTCACTCCCTCTTGATGTGCGATAAAACGAGAGATCACTCTTTTGCTTACTTAAAGCCATCTTTCTTGATATAATATCCGGTGCTATATAACTAGCTTCTATAAGAACTTTAGAGTTGTTATCTAAAACATAGGTATTCTCCTCTTGGATAACACCTATAATTGATGCTTTGGACTCTGCACAAAAAACACAACTAAAACCGTTGTCACTTCTCAACTCTACATCTGCTTTTTCTCCATTTATTTTAAAGCAAGATCGTTTATATGCTCTTAAAACAACACCTGTTGAATGTGTTGCGTACATAAGTAAAGCATTTATATCAGATGAGTAAGACTCTTGTATCTGTGTCAACCTAAGAGCTACAAGCAGAGGTAATGTAAAACTTTCAATATCGACTGCTCTAAATGAGATGTCTGCATCTATAGCATCACTATGAAGCAGTTGGGCAACACGACCTATACCTATGCGTCCCTCTTTATCACTATCAATCGCAATCTCTTTTAATTTACGGTTATATGCTGCACACAAATCACGAGCAACACCATATATACTTAAGCAGTCACCTCTGTTTGCCGTTAGTTCTATCTCTATTTTATCATCATTAAGATATGGGTTTTCACAAAGCGGTGAGCCTAGCACTAACTCACCTATGCTCTCATCTAAAACCATAATCCCATCTTCTAATTTTACAAGACCTATCTCTGTTGAAGAGCATATCATGCCTTCACTATCAACACCACGCAGTTTTACGGGCTTAATCTTTAATCCATCGGGCATCTTTGCACCGATAGTGGCTACTGCAACTTTGATACCTGCACGTACATTTGAAGCACCGCAGACAATCTGACGAATACCACTTCCTATATCTACTTGACAGATATTTAGTTTATCTGCATCTGGATGCTTTTCACACTCTAAAACTTCACCTACAACTATCTTTTGAGGAACTCTAAAATACTCTACACTATCAACTTCAAGACCGATTGAATTAAAAGTTTTACATAGATCATCCGTTGATATATCTCTTATATCAATCCACTCATTTAACCAACTTTTTGTTACAATCATTTCATCTGCTCCAATAATCTTATATCACCCTCAAATAGCGAACGTAAATCTCCAATATGGTGAATCAACATAGCAAAACGCTCTACCCCAAGACCAAAAGCATAACCGCTGACATCTTTGTAACCAACAGCATCAAATACGTTAGGATCAACAATACCGCAACCCAAAACTTCCAACCAACCTGTTTTTGAACAGACACGACATCCATCGCCTTTACAGAAGATACAGCTTATATCAACCTCTGCGGAAGGCTCCGTAAAAGGGAAAAAGCTTGGACGAAAACGCACCTCTACGTCACCAAACATATACTTTAAAAAATCTTCTAGTATATATTTTAAGTTTGAAAAAGATACCGTTCCCTCTTTAT
>WFND01000142.1 GCA_015484575.1 Helicobacteraceae bacterium | reverse complement strand
TATGAAGAAATATACATTTTATGCCCCTTCCAACGATAAAGTTTTTATATAAGTATTATATCATATAATATTTTTATTGTCTAATAACAGAAATTGTTAATAACAAATTTTGTTATTTTGCAAGAAAGTCACTACATAATCACTAAAAACTAGATATAATTCGTTAATAATAAAAGTGGGAGAAAAGATGAAAAATTTTACATATATTTTAATTATCCTTACTATGACTTTATCTGTTTCTCAGGCTTTAACACTCGAAGAGAGTGTTTCAGAGGCTATGGGAACAAATCCAGTTGTACAAGAGAGATTAAAAAATTATAGAGCAACACAACAAGATTTAGGCGTGGCAGAGTCAGAATACTACCCTCAACTAGATTTTCGTGCAGTTCTTGGTCATAACAATGCTGGTGGTTTGAAAAACAGTCAAAATGGAAAAGATTGGAATCACTTAGTAAAAAATGAGACTTACAACAACTATGAGACTTCTTTAACTCTTACTCAAAATCTTTTTGATGGTTTTTCCACTACAAATAAAGTCGATTATCAAGAAGCTAGGATTTTAGCTGCAGCATATAACTATATAGAAAAAGCAAATGATATTGCTTTTAGGATGACAGGAGCTTATCTTAATGTTATGAAATCTTATGAGTTGCTAGAAACTGCAAGAGAAAATGTACAGGCAAATGAGTCGATTTATAAAAAAGTAAAAGACCTTTTTGACTCTGGATTAACAACAGATTCTGAAGTTAAAAAGATAGAGTCTTCACTTTCCTTAGCTCGTTCAAATCTTATTGTGCAGTTAAATAAGACAAGAGATAGAGAGTACAACTTTAGAAGGATTTTAGGTCGCTTACCAGATGTTACTGATATGCAAAAACCTGATCTAAATGTCTCTATGCCTCAGTCTATAGAAAAAGCAGCTATGTATGCTATAAACCATAACCCTTCTCTTTTGGTAAGTAGATATAATATTAAAGGTGCAGAGGCTTTATGGAAACAGAGTAAAAGTGCAAACTATCCAAAAATTGACTTAGAAGTAAGTCAGTTTTATAATGATCAAGATAAGGCAAATACTGCTTTTGATAGACCAGATGATAGATTTCGTGCTCGTTTAGTTTTGAACTATAATATTTTTCGAGGTGGTGCAGATAGTGCAACTGCTCAAAAAAATATCAGTAAAATTAGTCAAGAGATAGAGATAAAACGAGATTTAAAAAGACAAACTATAGAGGGCTTAGACCTCTCATGGAATGCCTATGTCATGACAGGTCGTCAACTAAAAGATTTGAAGGACTATAAGGTGTTTGCAGAAAAGACTTTAGAACTATATAAAGAAGAGTATGACCTTGGTCGTCGCTCTTTGCTTGATCTTTTAACTTCACAAAATGATGTTATAAACTCTCGTAGTCAAATCATAAAAGCTGAGTATGCACTCTTAAATGCTAAGTATCGCATACTTGATGCACTTGGATTACTTCCAACTGCTATACTTGGAAGTTCACAAGAGTTTACATCAAAAGTAAATCTTTATACAGATGCAGATGCAAAAGAAGTGCTAGATACTCTTCCTGTTGAGTTAGATGTAGATCATGATAAGATAGCAGATAACCAAGATTTGTGTGACAACTCACTTAAAGAGAACAACATAATGCCATACGGATGTAAAAAGATACGAAGAGACAGTGATGGAGATGGCGTGTTTGATAGTAATGATGACTGTCCATTAACACCTGTAGGTGCAAAAGTATCTTCAAATGGTTGCGCACTTGACACAGATAAAGATGGTATAAAAGATTATGAAGATGAATGTGAAAATACACCTTTAGGATATAAGGTTAATCAAGAAGGATGTGCTACTTCTTTAACTATTTATGTGAATTTTGACAGAGATAGTTCTAAGATTGTAGATGATGTATATGGAAAGATTTTCAAATTTTCAAGCTTCTTAAAAAGTCATCCTGAATTGAATGCAAAGATTATTGGACATACAAGTCGCAATAAAAACAGTAAAGCAGAATACAACTTGAGACTTTCTAAAAAAAGGGCAGATAGCGTAAAAGATGCACTTGTAAAACTAGGGTTAAATAAAGACCGTTTTACAACTGAAGGAAAAGGTTTTGAAGAGCTTATAGATAATAAACATGCTGGTAGCTATAAAAACCGTCGTGTTGAAATAGAATTGAGTAAATAAGATGATGAAAAATATTTTAAATAAAAAGTTATTGGTTTCTATGTTTGCGTTTAGTGTTTCTCTTAGTGCGGGAGTTTATGATAATACATATACTCTCTCTAAAGATGTTAACAAAACGATAAGTAAGCCTTCAGATAAATTTATGAATGGTGATTTTGAAGAGATTATTCGTTTTAAAATGCTTGATTTTTCAAATAGTATGAACAACAAAGCAGTTGATAATATTATCAAAAAGATTAAATCATACGATAAAACC